>JAVQRZ010000291.1:0-1644 GCA_033582115.1 Candidatus Korarchaeum sp.
TATCGAATACTAAGAGGACTCCCTTTCCTAGTTCAAACTCAATGTTTCCTCCAGTGAGCTTGAGCACATCATCAGCCCAGAGACCTGCTGCGTTCACCAAGTAGTTAGCTTCGTAAACCCCTCTGTCTGTGATCACCTTAATTGAGCTATCGAGCTGCTCCACAACCCTGACCTCCTCGCTGAAGGAGAACTCAACGCCATTCAACTTAGAGAACTCGTAAAGAGCGTAAAGCAGATCGAAGTTATCAACCACAGCGTAGCCATCTACCTCTATCCCCCCTAGGATCCTGTCAGAGAGATTGGGCTCCTCCCTGAGCAGGGACCTCCTCCCTCTGAGCCTAATCCCGAAGCCTCTGAGGTTCAGCTTGAGGTAGAGGTAGACTAGAGGCAGGGCTAGGAGGTGCTGCAGTTGAGTCGCTAGAATCAAAGTGCTAGTCCTCCTGTACCTGACCCCAAGCTCATCACAGACCCTCAAAAGCTTGGAATTGCCTTCTCTCGCTAGCTTACTCTTCATGGATTTGAAGGGGAGCTGAACTACGTGAACCACAGCTGCGTGGGCTCTGGAGACTCCCCATCCGGGTTCCGGATTCCGGTCTATCGCTATGACCCTCAAGTTGTAATGAGAGAGCTCATAAGTCACCATCAAACCGATTATCCCTGTTCCAATTACGATCACGTCGTAGTTAGCTCTCATCCCGACTTCTTGCTCCTCTTTCTTAAGAACTTTGCGTCGTTCGAGATCAGTTAGCTAGGGTGTAGGATCAATCGAGCTTCGTTATCTCCACGCTCCTAACGAACTCGAGCTCTTTCACCCTTTCCATGAGCTCTGCTACGTCTAACTTACAGTTCGATAGATCCGCCATGATCACCCACTCAGCTAGTTCCCCCCTCCTTATCGTCCTGGATTCCGTCATGAGCAGGTCTACGCTCTCCTCAGCTAGCAGGCTAGCTGCCTTAGCGAGTACACCGGGCCTATCTGACATCACTATCCTGAGCCTGTATACTTTCGCTTGAAGTTCAATTAATGGGATAATTTTTATCTCTTTTTTCGGAATATTGGCAATTATTATAAATTTTGTTCCTCCTCTTAATCCAAGCAATTTCCTTATCTTGAGCGGAATCGTCACCCTGCTTTTGGAGTCCATAGTGGTGAAGTCGTACACCTCCTCAGACATGCTCCCACTTGCGTGGGAATTTAAAGGAAAAGCTTTTAAATGATCATAGACCTGCTATTCCCACATATGTGGGATGGTGGGATGATGGTGGGTAGATACCTAGCGGTGCTCCTTTTGGGCCTCATCCTAGGCACGGCCCTAGGGTACGTTCTAACGAGTTTCCAAAGCCAGAAGCAGGAGGATTGCCTATATAATCCTGGAAAGTTCGCTTATCCACCTAGGGAAGGACAGGAGGTCGTGATAGTATACGGCTTCGATGCTAATTATCCTCCGTTCACTGTAATGCAACCTAACGGTACCCCGGTGGGGTTCGACGTGGACGTGATGAACTTAATAGCGAGTAAGTACGGGTGGAAGATCGTCTACAAGCCTTGGGACTGGTCGACCATAGTGACAGCTCTTGAGAACGGGGATATAGACGTCATAGCCTCAGGCATGACTTTCAACGCGCCTAGGTCACAGAAGATAT
>JAVQRZ010000292.1:0-1661 GCA_033582115.1 Candidatus Korarchaeum sp.
CTAACACTGAGAGAGGGAGTCCTGAATATCTACCAAATAATGATGATCTACTGATAAAGAAGACAGGCGATCCAGAGAGTACTCGAGAGATCTCTGGGGGCTGGCATTCAGTAGGGAGCTGAGGGGATTGACTGAACTACAGGTTCCCAAGGAGGCAGCTGAATGATAAAAGTACTCCTAGAGACAAAATTCCTGATTTCCCTGAACCTCAAGGGTAGAAACTACGAATGGGTCATGAAAAATATCGAGGGATGCAAGAGAGCGCAGAATAAGAATCTTCACTCTTTCAGTCTCTTTAATAGAGTTATCATAGATTCTGAAGTCGAGAGGACTAAAGGATTATTATATAAACCATGTTTTCGATAATTAAGTTATCAATATCCAGATCTCACACTGGAATGCACATAGCTGTCAGCTAAGATCTAATATTCGACCATCTCTTTACATGCGACCGTGACTTTGATTGAGGATCTGGTGTATTACGATTTAGATGGTGCAGTCAAGAGCATAGTCTCTCCGACTATCGTCCCTCATAGTGGGATCAGATCTTGCGTTAGGACGTATCCGAGGCCCAGTATAGATGCGAGGAACAGAAAGTTATCGAAGATACCTCCCGTCCTAAACGGACCACTGAGTTTGCTCTTAGAGAAGGGATAAAGCCGCATTACTCCTGTCTTAGTCAAGCTGCCCATTATGAAGTGAGAGAGTATCCCAGCAGCTATAAAAGGGAAGACGTCAGGCACTAAACGAGTAGCTGAAGCGCAGACCAGATCAAGGGACCAGACGTTATGGAAGGTCTTCCTGTGTTTAATCAGGAGGAGGCTCCTGAGCAGGAGGTCCAGGTCCGGGAGCATCGAGGACAATATCACGATAGGTACGAAGGACGCTAAGTTTACCTTGAAGAGCAAAGCTGCTAACAACAAGCCGAAGGCTACGTGTGTCCTCTTACTCACAGGAGGACATCTTCCACCAGGTAAAAAGCTTTCATAAGCGAAGTCAACTCAACCTAACCTGTGGACCCGCTCGAGATCCTCACTCCTCTCGACATCCTATACGCCTTGAACTCATTACGAGTATGTACCTCTGGAAGATCCCATCTCCTCCGAGTAAAGGAGGCCCTGAGGCCTCTATCCTTTCACTCCTTGCCCCTTCCTTCTTCCTTCACCCTTCTCAACTCGAGCGAGTACTCCTCCTTCAGCTTCCTGTAGACCCTCTCCGGCACCTCTCCCTTCCTCCTCATCTCCTCAAGCCTTGCTATCTTCTCCTTTATCCTCCTAACCCTCTCCTCAGCTTCCGTCGGAATTCTCCCAGGTTTCCTGTTGAGCCTGCTGACCTTCCTGTACCTGTAAAGCAGGTATAAAGAGGTGGCCCCGAAAAGGGAAGCTAGAGCTAGGGCTACTATGAGGGCTATTCCATAGGGCTCGATCCTCCTCTCCCACTTAGCTACAGCTACCTTAGGTCCGTCCATGAGTATTGGTTCCGAAGTCAGCTCCTTGCCTTTAGCATCCCCCTCCCAGCCTGAGAACACATAGACCCAGGGGAAATCGCTCTCGAACTTCACTTGCTTCAAGATGGCCTTAGCGTAGCTTCCAGCATCGTACCAGCCGGATCCCTCTACTTCCCCGAGCTCAGAGGTCACGTTGAGGTAGTACTGGACCTTG
>JAVQRZ010000293.1:0-9087 GCA_033582115.1 Candidatus Korarchaeum sp.
AGGGGTTCGTTGAGTTGAGGAGGGACATGAAGAGTATAGCGTCAGCTTTAGGGGACACCCCATCGACATTCCCAGGGAAGAGGATAACAGGGAGCTTAGATTCTTCCTTAACTCTTGTAACTACTTCGTTGAGTCCCATACCAGCCCCTATAGACCCTCCAACGAATATCAGGTCAGCTCCTCCTTCAGCAGCAGCTCTAGCGAACTCACTTGCTTCCTCGCTGTTTATCTTAGCTGGATCTAAGAGTACAGCTAGCAATGACCTCTTGGCTGACTCTTTCTTGATGCGTTCCTCTAGACTCATCCCTCATACTTAACGAGGAAAAATATAAATTGGAGGTAGTTACAGCATGCTCAATCTTGAAGGGTAATGTGAGGGTGCTAGCTGTCGATGATACCCCTTTCGAGAGGGGAAAGGACTCAAAGACCTTTCTAATAGGCCTAATGTTCAGGGGGTTCATATTGGAGTACGCTGTCAGGGAGAGCGTGGAGGTAGATGGAGACGACTCGACTGAAGCATTGTTGAGGATGGTGATGGACCCTAAAGTCAAGGAGGAGGTCAGGTTGGTGATGACTCACGGCACCACATTCGCTGGCTTGAACGTGTTAGACATGCTTAAGTTCCATAAGGAGACGGGAGTCCCGCTTATAGCTGTTACCTCGAAGATGCCAACTAGTGAGATAGAGAGGGCGATAGAATCAGCTGGCCTTCGCGAGAAGCTGGACTTAGTCAGGAAGAACCCTCCTTACAGCCCTCTCAGGACCCCTAAAGGCCTCTGTTACTACTCAGTTATAGGGTTAAGTTCAAGGGAAGCAGAAAAGGTCATCTTGAGGTACTCATTGGAATCGAAGGTACCTGAGCAGCTTAGGATGGTCGATATCATTGCTAAACTCTTTCAAGGAATCTAATGATCTCCTAAGAGTCGCTGGAGTGAAGTGGTGATTGCTCCACTTGATCAGCGAACCCTCAGCTGAAAATTTTTATTTCTACCTGTTGTCCTCTGAGGCTGGAGGAGGAAAACTTGTCGGAAAGGGAACCTAGGCTCAAGGAGAAGCACTGGTCCCCTGAGATGGAGCTGGAGGTCCAGAGCTTATGGAGCAGGGAAGGTCTTTATAGGTTCGACGTGAACTCTGAAAAGCCGAAGTTCTCAATAGATACCCCACCTCCCTACGCTAGCGGTAAGTGGCATGTCGCTGCTGCTATACACTACTCGCAGATAGATATGATAGCTAGGAGCATGAGGATGATGGGCTACGAGGTCTACTTCCCCTTGGGTATAGATAGGAACGGGTTGCCTGTAGAAGTTGAGACCGAGAAGAAGTATGGGATAAAGATGTTCGAGTACTCTAGGGAGGATTTCATAAGGCTCTGTAAGGAGTTCCTGGATGAGGCCGAGCAGGATATAGTATCCATATGCAGGAGGCTGGGTATAAGCTTCACTACTGAGGGATATTTCCAGACAGATAGCGATCTATGGAGGGCTGTGACTCAAGCTACCTTCATAGACGCTTGGAATAAGGGGTACATTTACGAGGACTACAGGCCTAACGTCTACTGTCCGAGGTGCAGGACCACTTTAGCTGACGCTGAGGTTGAGTATAAGGAGCTCAGGACTGAGCTCACCTACCTCAAGTTCAAAGTTGAGGGGAGCAACGAGCGGGTCACTATAGCTACAACTAGGCCTGAGCTTCTCCCAGCCTGCAGGGCTGTGATATACAATCCAGCTGACTCCAGGTACCACTGGCTCAGAGGGAGGAAGTTAATCACCCCGTTGGGCGACTCCGTCCCGGTGTTCGAGCATCCTTACGCTGACCCTGAGTTCGGAACGGGGCTTGTTATGGTCTGTTCCTACGGTGACAAGGTAGATGTTCAACTCTTCAGGGAGCTCGGGTTGGAGCCTAAGATAGTGGTCAGAGAGGACGGTACTATGAACGGGTCAGCTGGTAGGTACGCAGGTCTCTCCATAAGGGAAGCTAGAGAGAGGATCTTAGAGGACCTTAGGGAGGAAGGGTCCTTGGAGAGGTTGGAGGAGATATCACACAGGACCCCCGTCTGTTGGAGGTGCAAGACATCCCTTGAGATAATACCGATGAAGGAGTACTACCTCAAGCAGATGGAGTTCCTCAACGAGCTTGAGGGATACCTAGAGACAGTCAAGTTCTACCCCGATTGGTCAGCTAACTACTGGAGGGATTGGCTCAGGTCCATAAGCTCGGACTGGCCGATATCTAGGAGGAGATACTACGCTACTGAGATACCCATCTGGCGTTGTAAGAGCTGCGATAAGCTCGTGCTACCTCCTCCCGGTAGGTACTACAGGCCTTGGAGGGACGACCCTCCCTTCGATAAGTGTCCACACTGCGGCTCCTCAGAAGGGTTTGAGGGGGAGGTCAGGGTCTTCGATACGTGGTTCGATTCCTCTATATCACCTCTAGTCTATAACGGGTACCTCTGGAACGAGAAGATGTTCAAGGAGCTTGGTCCGAGCGATTTGAGGCCCCAGGGTAAGGACATCGTGAGGACTTGGCTCCATTACACCTTCCTGAGGGTCCACCAGATACTAGGTAAGCAAGCCTTCAAGCACGTCTGGCTATCGGGGATGGGATTGGATGCTCAAGGGAGAGCGATGCATAAGAGCTTAGGTAACGTCATCTACCCCTGGCCCCTCTTCGAAAGGTACGGAGCTGATGCTGTGAGGTTCTTCGGAGCAGCAGAAGCTCACCACGGCTCCGACTTGAGGATATCCGAGAGGAAGATAGAGGGAGCTTATAAGTTTCTTCAGAAGCTCTGGAACGTTTCTAGATTTGTCTCTCACTTCAATGAACCTGAAAGAAAGATTGAGCTTCAGCCTTCAGACCTCTGGATACTCGGGAGATTAAACAGAACTATAAAGAGAGCTCTGAACGGTTACAAGAACTTCGACTTCTTCGATCCAGCTAACGAGGTGAGGACCTTCGTCTGGGAGGTCTTCGCACCTCATTACATAGAGATGGTGAAGGAGAGAGCTTATGGGATTGGATTTAGCGATGAGGAGAGGGATTCTGCTAGATGGACCCTGCATCACGTCCTTAAGACGGTGCTGAGGTTGGCTGCACCTATAATGCCGCATATAACAGATTACATATGGAGGCAGATGTACGGTAGCTCGGTTCACCTCCAGAGCCTGCCTGAGGCTAAGGTTGAGTATGAGACAGATTACGCGAGACTAGGGGATGCCATAATGGAGTTCAACAGTAACGTTTGGAAGATGAGGAAGGAGAGGAAATTAGGCATGAAAGAGCCTATAAGGGTCGATGTACCTGAGGAGCTCTTCCCGTTCAAGGCAGATCTCGTGAGACTACATAAGATAGTTACTTGAGTTAGCTTGATGACGCCGGGGGTGGGATTTGAACCCACGAGGCCCGGAGGCCACCGGATCTCGAGTCCGGCCCCTTTCTTAGCCGGGCTCGGCCCTCTGGCTAGGGTACCCCGGCACCAAGTAAAAATCAACTTTACAACCTATAAATCTTTGGTGATTAAGCATGCAGGCTCTGATAGTCCTAGGGACAGCTGGTTCAGGGAAGACGACATTCACTGCTAACTTCTCAGAGTGGCTATCCGCTAAGATCCCACTTAAGGTGTGCCCAGTTAACCTAGATCCAGGAGCTTCCTTTCTACCATACGACCCCTCGTACGATATCAGGGAGCTCATCAGTGTTGAACGTTTGGTGGTTGAGGAGCGCTTAGGCCCTAACGGGGCTATGGTAAGGGCTGCTGAGCTCATGGTCGAGCTCTCTGATGATATAGCTTCATCCCTGCTCTCTCTAGACTGCGAGTACCTGATAATAGACACACCAGGTCAGATGGAGATATTCGCCTTCAGGCCAACTGGGAGAGCCCTATGCGAGAAACTAGCAAGGAACTTGAGACTGTTATCTGTATACTTAGGGGACTATGACCCAAATAGGGAGATCGAAGATCTCCTGTCCTCAGCGCTCCTCGCTAAGATACTGGAGCTCAAACTCGGAGTTAAGGTGATCCCACTCCTGAACAAATCCGACCTATGGGAGGGAAAGAGCATCGAGAGCCTGTGGAGAGCTGCTCTTAGTGGAGAACTAGCCCCACTAGAGGGGAGTGGTACTTACGCGGATGCTCTTCATGAGCTCCTCAGGGCTGTCTCTTCATTCAGATCCCCGATAAGAGTAATAGTCACCTCTGCTAAATACGGCAAGGGGTTCGAGGAGGTCTTCGATCTGATGAACGAGGTGTGGTGCTCTTGCGGGGACCTCACGTAGCTGGCGTCGATCTCGCTGTAGTTAGGAGATCTTCTATAGCTTTCACCGATGAGTGCATTAAGTTCGAGAGGGTCTCTAGGGAGCGTTTAGCTGAGTTCCTCTCATCCTTCGATATAGTCGTGATAGATGCCCCCCTCTCCAAGCCTAGGAACGGCGCTTTTAGGGATTTCGAGAGGGTTCTACTAGCTAGGGGGTTCAAGCTCCTGCCCCCTAGCTTCAGCTCAATGGCTAAGTTGACCGAACTCGGGTGTGAGCTTAAGGAGGAGCTCGAGAGTCTTGGGGTAGCTGTCTACGAGACCCACCCCAGGTCCGCTAGAACAGTAATGGGCCTAAGTGAGCTTGAGCTCGTTGATACGATGTCAAAGTACTCATTCTGCTCTCATCCTAAGAGTAAAGATGATTTTGATGCACTCACATGTCTAGCTGTAGGCTTGCTTCACTTGAAAGGCCTGACTGAAGTCGTGGAGGGATCTGAGGGTATGCTTCTCCTCCCTCTTCCTTTCTCCAAACCATGAGAATCGTTTTTAGTTAAGCCAGCTTTAGCTCAGGATGAGTGCGGAGTTGAGGTATGAGAAAAGCACTCAGGAAGGGGATTAACCTCTCCCCAGAAGCTCTGAACTTCCTATTGAACCTAAAAAGGGGAAATTTAGATGAGTTGTTGGACCAGTTGCAAGGCAAGGTCGTTGTAAGCATAGAGGATCTGATGCCCCTCCTCGAGGAGCAGAAGAGCGTCCCTAAGGTAGGGGTTGATAGCGACATCTCCGTCCTGTTGAGACCGACTGACCTGGGGGTGGTAGGCACTCCTGATGAATTCGTGAGGTTCGTCAGGTCTAGGTTCGAGAGGTTAAAGTTCTTGCTACTGAGGAGGATCGACTTAGAACCCATACCTATAGCTGAACTGAGGGTCTCCACTACTAGGAACGGGGACAACCTGTTAGTCATAGGGATGGTCTTGGATAAGGCAACGATGAGGGATAAATCTATTAGGATCACTCTGGAGGATGAGACCGGTTCTATAAGCGTTCTATTCAAGAGGGAAAGTAGGTACTGGGAGATCGCAGATAAGCTTCCTGTTGATAGCGTGATAGCAGTTAGGGGTACATACGTGAACGGTAAGATCTTCGCGGAGAGCTTAGTGCTTCCTGATGTTAACGGTGAGGAGTTGGAGACTAGGTTTCAAGAGGGCAAGGTGGCTCTAGTAAGCGATGTTCACATCGGAAGTAAGTACTTCAATGAGAGGGCTTTTGATAGGTTCATCAAGTGGCTTGGGAGTGATGACGCTAGGGGAGTTAGGTACTTAATTATATGTGGGGATCTAGTTGACGGTATTGGGGTTTACCCAAATCAAGAGGAGGAGTTAAGGATAACAGATGTATACAAGCAGTTTGAGTACGCTAGCGTGATCCTTTCGAGGGTCCCGAAACATATCAAGTTGATATACATACCTGGGAACCACGAGCCCGTCAGGCAAGCTGAACCTCAGCCTGAGATCCCGAGGGACTACTTGGAGGTCCTGATGAACGCTAACCCTAGCATGATTCACCTCCCGAACCCCTCGATGGTGAGTATTGGAGGTGTGAGGATCATGCTTTATCATGGTAGGAGCCTTAACGCAATAATGAAACACATCCCGGGCTTGCAGCCGGTAACCCCTAGCACTGTAGTCGAGGCTATGTCTTGGATGTTTAGGCTCAGGAGCTTAGCGCCTGTCTACGGGGAGCACCCTATCTCCCCTGAGGGGAGAGACTGGTTGGTCATAGCGGAGGTCCCTAACGTCCTCCACACTGGTCATATTCATGTCTACGGGGTGGGTGAGTACAAAGGGGTTAAACTGATAAACTCAGGGACCTTCGAGAATGAGACACCTTATATAAAGAGTTTAGGGATAGAAGTAACAGTAGGTAAGGTCCCTATCTTAGATTTGAAAAATTTAAGTGTGGAAATAAAGGACTTTTCCTAAACCTTAACACCCATTTGGCCTAATAGTTCTTTCATTTGTCTAGGCGGTAGAGCCATCCTCTCTACTATCTTAGTGTTCCCCCTAGCTCCACCATAGTCCATCTTCACCTCTATCAAGCCTAACGACTCCAACTCCCTCAGGATGCCTGAGACCCTCCTCATGGTGAGTGGCTTGACTCCGTAGTTTAAAGCTTTCTTGCTGTAGCTAGTGTATATAGCCCCAGTACCGGGCCTCAAGTTCGGCTTCTCAAGTATGTCCGTTACAGCTGCTAGTATGAGTCTGTGATGTAGTGGGAGCGTCCTTATTGTGACTGAGATCTCCTCCTCGTTGACACAACCTAGAGCCCTCTCGGCGTACTCTAAAGTCAGCTTCTCTGCTCTATCATCTTCTACTAGTTCAGCAGCCATCCTCAGGACATCTATGGCCCTCCTAGCGTCTCCTGACTCTTGAGCTACCCTTGAAGCGATGAAATGTAGGGCTTCATCATCCCAAGTACCTAACTTCAAGCCTAGATCAGCCCTCTGCCTTAGGATGCTGTATAGTTGAGGCTGGGTGTACGGAGGGAAGTGTATCCTCAGGGGCTCGAAGCTGCTCCTCTCCCTAGGGTCTAACCTCTCTAGGAAGTCAAGAGTGTTGCTTATCACCACAATGCTTATGCTGAGGTCTTTCCTCAACTCGTAGTTCAATCTGGAAAGTGAGTAGAGTATCCTCCCTCCATCCCTCCTCACGAGTAAGTCGACCTCATCGAGGATCACGACCAAGCGGGAGTTAGATGATGAGTAAGCCTCAATGAACTTATCCCAGAGGACATCGAAGGGATAACCTGAGGGAGGGACGAGTACGCCTAAAGCTCTGTTGAGTTGATACATAACCCTGTAGGATGTCGTAGCTTGACTGCAGTTAACATAAGCAGATTTAACCCTTAGGCTCGGATACTCCTGCTTGTACTTTGCTGTAACATGTTTAACTACAGCTGTCTTTCCGGTCCCAGGCTTACCTATGAATGCTATGTCGTTAGGCGGTTGATCAGTAAG
Organism: Candidatus Korarchaeum sp.; assembly: GCA_033582115.1. Classification (GTDB taxonomy): domain Archaea; phylum Korarchaeota; class Korarchaeia; order Korarchaeales; family Korarchaeaceae; genus Korarchaeum. Next base: position 7,270 of record JAVQRZ010000293.1, read on the forward strand.
TAGATCGGAAAGGGCTCTAGTGAATTGGAATATCTGCTCCTCCCTCCCAGGGAGGGTTTCAGGTATGAATGAGTCCCTGAGAACACGCTTATCCTTTATTATCGAGAAGGTTACGTAAGAAGTATCGAAAAAGACACTATTATTTATCGGCATCCTATCACTTTCCCTCCGCCCCGACTTGAATATCTTAAGTGTCCACTCCACCTTTAAACTTAATGCCCTTTTAAAGAATACCTCATAAAGGTATTATATTATCTTCATGAAATTATATTCATTGTGATGATAATAAAGGGTGGTGTACTTCAACTCCATCACCTCCGAGCTACCCCACAGAGTCCTGCGTTTCCACTCCTTCAATTCGAATTAAAGTAACTCCCAATTGAAAGAGGGGTTATTCAGCTCCGATAGTATCTCAACGGAATTGAAGGAGTGGAACTACTGGGGGGAGTGTGGATAAATATAAGCCTAAAACTAGCAAGAGGACGCAGTAAATAATCGCTAAAAGATCCCTTAGCCCTATGTCATAAATTACATAACTTGTCCTCTTCAAACCAGAACCGAAGCACCTACTCTCTAGAGCTTCAGCTAATTGTTGAGCTCTCCTAATCGCTATCACTATTAACGGGATCAATATGGGTATCAAGCTCCTAGCTCTCTTCAGAAGGCCGCCTTTCTCTACCTCATATCCTCTACTCGCTTGTGAGGACATTATATTCATAAAGTCATCAGCTAAGACAGGGATGAACCTCAACGCTATTATGAATGAGAACGATATGGAAGTCGGTACTTTCAGCTTCGATAAGAGATCCCCTATCTCAGAGGGACTTGATCCACTCATGAATATAGCTGAAGCGATTATCATAGCTAGTAGTCTCATGACCATCGATAAACTGAAGATTATGTTTCCTGTAGTTACGTAATTTAATACTATTAGGAGGATTATGAAGAGAACTGACGCCCTGAGGGACCTCAGGACCCTCCCCCCGGATCTCGAGATGACCATCAAGGGTACTTGAGCGGCTATCGAGAGAGCTTGGAGTAAGATACTCGGAGAGATCAAGGGGAGTATTAGGAACGTTAAGAAGAGCGTGAACAAGAGATAGGATGCAGCTTAGAGTCAGGAGGTTTCCCTAGCGTAGGTTCTGAATACCTCAAATATCCCTAATAGGTCGAACATCAAGACACCTCTTGCACAACTGCTCAACTAAATAAGAGGCTGGGGGCATCAACTGACTCATAGCTAACCCCTTAATGTCGGAGAAGACCTCCTCCGGAGCGCCTCTTCTATACACGGATCCCTTATTGAGGAGCAAGACCTCATCAGGGTGCAAGTCGTTCAACCACTCCAAGTCGTGCGTCACTACGATCACATCCCTCCCCTCGCTCCTCAGACCTCGGATCATCTCGATCAGAGAGTCCTTGGAGAGAGCATCCTGCCCGACGGTAGGCTCGTCCAGAGCGAGGAAGGAGGGTCTCATCGCTAGTATGCACGCTATCGAGAGCCTCTTCATCTCCCCACCACTCAAGGACCAAGGACTCCTCCTCCTGAGCTCCCAAAGCCCTACTTCCTCTAAGCTTACCTTAACAGCTTCAGATACTCCATCCTCACTCATGCCGACTGACTTAGGCCCGAAGGCAACTTCCTCCTCCACAGTCTCAGAGAAGAACATGTGTTCGGGGTTTTGGAACACCAAACCTACCTTCCTAGCCAGCTGAGCCACACTAGCCTCCCTCGTATCGATACCGTCTACCAGAACCCTCCCCTTCATCTCCCCTCTGTAGAAGTGAGGTATGAGCCCGTTCATCATCCTCAGTAGA
>JAVQRZ010000294.1:0-3066 GCA_033582115.1 Candidatus Korarchaeum sp.
GGCTTCGAGTTCCACGGAAACTTCCTCATCGCATGAGTTTGATAACCTCAAGGGGATGTGCTCCTGATCCACGGTATCGAGCCAAGGGCTGCCGATAGCTACCTTGAGGCAGTCGCTACCCATCTTCCCTACCTCAGAACCACCTGACTATACCTACCTTCCTATCAGTGAAGAAGTCCACTACGTCCATCTGTGGGTGGTGGCTACCTAATCCCGCTAGTCTCCTGCCTCCGAACGGGAACCAGCCCATTGGGGCAGCTATGCCTATGTTTATGCCTACGTTACCTACCTGTACGTTGTGGAGGAACTCCCTAGCATGCTTCCCGCTGCTCGTGAATATCGAGGCTGAGTGGTGGTACTTGTTCTTATTTATCCAATCTATGACCTCATCTAGGCTCTCAGCCCTCATTAAGTTAGCTACAGGTCCGAATATCTCCTCTCTAGCTATCTTCATATCAGGAGTCACTCCCTCTAGCACGCTTGGCCCCAAGTAGAAGCCTTTCGGGTAGTCAGCTGACTTAAACTCTCTTCCGTCCAAGATCAGCTTAGCACCCTCATCCAGAGCGGATTCTAACATCCTGATTGCGTTCTCCCTATACTTCCTACTGGCCATAGGACCCATCTCGCTCCTCTCATCCAGTCCGTAGCCTATCCTTATCCCCTTAGTCAGCTCCAGGAAGGTATTCTTGAACCTATCGTAGAGATCACCCACCACAACTATGTTCTGAATGGCTAAGCACCTCTGCCCAGCGTTTCCGAACTTGGAGTCCCTTATGTTATGCACAGTCCTCTCCAGGTCAGCATCGGGCATCACTACAGCATAGTTAGCCGCGCTACCGCCTCCTAGGAACCTCTTCCCCTTGGATGCTGAGAGTTCGTAAAGTCTTATGGCAGCGTCACTCGTCCCGACGAAAGCAGTACCTTCGATCAGGGAGTGGGTGACCAAGTGCTCACCCACCGCGTGATCTGTGTAAACCAAGTTCAGCGCACCCGGAGGCAACTCCTTGGCCAGGAGCTCCATTACCATCACCATGGGGAGCGGGGTAGTGGTACTGACCTTGACCACGAGCGTATCCCCTAACGCCAGGGCGTACGGGACGAACCAGAACGGTATCATTATTGGGAAGTTGTAAGGACTAACCACGGCGAACACGCCTAGAGGGTCCCTTATCAGGATCTCATCTACCCCTCTAGCGATCTCTTGTTGATACTCCCCTTTGGCTAGCGTGTAAGCTATAGATATAGCTGCTTCAACGTTCTCTATGGATCTCCTCAAGTCTCCTCTTGACTCTCTTATCACCTTACCGTGGTTCTGCGTATTGATCCTAGCTAGCACCTCCTTGTTCTCCTCAAACACGTACTTCATCCTGAATATGTACTGAAGCCTATCCGGGACTGGGAGCTTGCTCCAAGTCTTGAATGCCTCGTAAGCGGACTCGACCGCTTCATCAACTTCAGCCTTGGTCGCCATAGGTACTTCAGCTATCACTTCCCCCTTCCCCGGGTCGTAAACAGGGGCATAGTTGCCGCTAGATGACTCAACCCACTTACCGTTCACGAAGAGCTTCACCCTACCGTATTCCTGCTTGGGTGGCTCCAACAAGCTCATCTCAACTCACCTCCCTCTCTACCTCCTTCAAGGACTCCTCTAGTATATCTAGGCCCTTGAGGAGATTTTCCTCCTCTATCGTGAGAGGGGGATGGAGCCTTATGACGTTCAAATATATCCCGGCTCTCAAGAGGAGCAATCCCTTCTCCTTAGCTTTGCTTATAACCTTCATGGTCTCATCAGCCGCAGGCTCCTTATTCTTCCTATCTTTGACAAGCTCGATCGCTTGCATCACACCTAAACCTCTGACATCACCTACTAACTTGTACCTCTCACTCATCTCACTTAACCTCTTCCTCACCATTTGGCCGAGCCTCTCAGCCCTCTCAACTATCTTATCCCTCCTAATGATCTCGATCACCTTCAACGCTACAGCGCAAGCTACCGGATTCCCACCGTAAGTCCCGCCGAAGCTTCCAGGGCTCGTCTTCTCCATGATCTCCTTCTTGCCTATCACAGCCGATAGGGGTAATCCGTTAGCGATAGCCTTAGCTGTAACCACTATCTCAGGCTCGATACCGAAGTGCTCAACCGCCCACATCTTACCCGTCCTCCCCCATCCGGCCTGGACCTCATCGTCTATCATAAGTATACCGTTCTCCTCCAAGTAGCTCTTCAGCTCCTTGACGTAATCCTTAGGGGCTACCACGAACCCTCCCTCACCCTGAACCATCTCAATCACGAGAGCAGCTATCCTGTCAGGCGGCACTCTACTGTGGGAGAACCAACTCTTGAGGTAGTCTAAGCAAACTAGACCGCAATCAGGGTAGGTCTGCTTGAAAGGGCACCTGTAGCAGTAAGGATAAGGTATGAGCTCCACACCAGGCACTAAGGGGTCGAAGCCAACCTTGTAGGGTTTGTACTTCCCTGTAGCCGCTAGGGCGAAGCCGTAAGTACCCCTCCCGTGGAAGGAGTTCTCATAGGCTACTACGTAAGTCTTACCGGTAATCTGCTTAGCCACCTTTATAGCGTTCTCTATCGCTTCAGAACCGCTGTTCTGAAGGAGGATCATCTTCTCAGAGCTCCCAGGAGATATCTCAGCTAGCTTTTCAGCTAGCTCAACGTAAGGCTTGTAGTTCACCACCATGAAGCACATATGCCAGAGTTTTCTCAACTGTTCCTCCGCCGCTCTTATGAGCTCTGGGTTAGCGTGTCCCAAGTTAGCTACTCCTATCCCGCTCGTGAAATCCAAGTATTCCTTCCCATTAAAGTCGTATAGCTTCGCGTTCTCCCCTCTCTCTATGGTAACGGGGTGGTAGAGGGCTACTCCCCTCATGACGTACTTACTCCTTGCATCTAAGTAGATGTCCACAAACACCACCGCTAATTGACCAACATCCCAAAATATATAACTATTTCGGACATGATTCTGTAGTTTAAGATTTTATTGGAAGTTTTATCAGGATCAGCTCAGGATAGGAGTACCCCAGTAGGAGGTAGCTCCGATATCATACTGT
>JAVQRZ010000295.1:0-4303 GCA_033582115.1 Candidatus Korarchaeum sp.
TTAGATATTTAACTTCATTTACTCAGTTCGAGAATTAAATATTGTGGAGTCTCAACTCAGGTAACTTCAGAGATCCTATCTTCTTCTCCCTTCTTCGTCACCGAATGCCTGTAATCTAGGACTATCCTCATTATGTCTAACTCACTCTTATTTTTAGTTCTCCTAAGCAACTTCTCATCCTCGTTCCTAGCGAGTAACTTGAAAGCCTCGTCCGCTGGTATCACTGGAGTTATACCGTTCCAAATTATCCTGTATTCGCTCTCTGAATCCACGAAGATCCCCTCGTCTGAAGCTACACTTAGGAACTCTGAAGGGGGAGGGGTCCCCTTGTATAGTACGATCCTCACACCTGCATTCTTCAGCTTCCTCACGACGTTGCTACTAGCACCTGATGCGTCGAGCACCAATACAGCTTCATCTCTCTTCTCCTCAGAGAGGGACTCTATCCTCTCCTTAGATAGTGAGGGAAGTACCTTGAGCTTTATCCCTGGGATATCACCGCTTGCTTCCATCATGCTCCTAATTTGCGATTTAAGGAGTTCGTTCTGCCACCTCTCACTCTCCAGCTCCTTCTCTAGCTCCCTTATCCTAGAGTCCCTGAGGGAGATCCTCCTATCGATCTCTATCTCCAAGTTCCTAATATCCTCTAGGTATTCCAATCTTCTCCTCAACTCAGCTATCTCTTCATCCTTCTTCCTGAGGGTCTCCTTATATCTCCTTATCTCCTCCTTAAGTTCTTCCATTCTCAGTATCATCTTCCTAACATAATTATCAGCTCTAGTAAGCTCCTTCCTTAATTCAAGATATTTTGATTCCCTATTAGCTTCTTCTAGCTTCGAGGATACCTCATCTATGGCTAATGAGATAGGAGTCCCCTTCAGGACCTTGCTGACTATGAGATCAGCGTTCCTGCTAAGACCTGCTTCCTCAGCCTTAGCTCTAGCCCTAGCTATGAGGTTCTTAGCCTTATAGTAAACCTTCAGAGCAGCTGCTAAGGAATCCCTCTCGTGAGAACTTTCAACTCTTATCCCCCTTCTCTCCTCGTACTCAGATACTATCCTCTTCTTTTCCTCAGCCCTCATATCGTACTTAGAGACCAAAAGCTTGGCATCGAACATGCTAGCTATCCTGATGACGCTCTTAGGCGGTGGGTTCACATCCGTAGCTATTATGATGGGGTAACCGTGGTTCAATATCTCCTCAATTATCTCAGATCTAGAAGCTCTCCTCATAGTTTTCAGAGATAGTAGCTCCCCGTTGAGGTCGATTATCGCGAGGCCGATGGACATCCCTGGGTCTATACCTACTATTAGGGGTCTCGATTTGGGGATCGTTGAGAACTGCTCACCGGGGAACTTCACCTTACTCCTCCAAGAGTGGGAAATTATTATCCTGAAGGGTGACCAAGAGCTGTTCTCCTTGACTATCCTCCTTACCTCATCCGGATCTGCGTAAACTATGAACTCCGCTCTCCTAAGACCTCCTGAAGCTCTCTCAACGTATAGATCGTAATCCATATTTGCTTTGTCAAGTTCGGTAGCTATCCTGTTAGCTTCGCTGAGTATACTAGCCTCTATAGATCTCCTCCACCTATCGCTCCCTGAACCGCCTTGCTTCACGCTCCTGTTCCTAGTAACTAGGACCCTGGTCTCAGGGTATATGGCGATAGCCTCCATCCCTACTCCCCTCAGTGCTAACTGCGCCACTACTCTAGCTGTACTGAGGGGATCGGAGTGAGGTAAGTGCACCCCTACTTCCTTAGCTACGGAGGAGAGGGGCCTAATCCCCTGAGGCGATCCGGTGACCTGGATGAGCTTGCACCTCGAGGGGAGTAAGCTAATGACCCTTCTTAAGTCATCTGAGTTACGAGCTATTTCGAACACATTATCTGTCGCAAGCACGCAGACGTTATACCTCTTGATGAGCTCGAATAACTCATCTAAAGTGACCTCCTCAGCTTCAAATATTACTTCCTTCTCCTTCTGAATGGAAATAGAGTAGAGAGGCTTCTCCTTAGATCTCGGCGATCCTGACCTTATGTCCACCCCGGCGACTATTAAATCGCTCATTCACGTGACCTTCACGTTAATGGTTTATTAAAGTTTCTTGTGAGTGAAGCAGGATGAGGAAGGAGCTGATGGTGATCACGCTACTCTCTATGGTCCAATTGATCGCAATTCCCCTCTCCTCTCAAAGCGGAGTTTACGTTCAGATAGAACCTAGAGATCCTTGCACAGCTGGATTTCCCTGTGAAGTAAATGTCTCAATAACAAACTCCGACGGGACGATCCTCCTCAATAAGTTAAAATTAACAACCCCTTGGGGGATTTTTGTGAAAGATTTAGGTTTAAGAGAGCTTAAAGGAGGTGAATCTCTAAGAATACCTATCTTAATTAACGTAAGCATCGACTCGCTAGAGGGCCCAAACTTCATGAGACCCGAGCTTATATACTTCGTCAAGGGAGGGGTAGGTCTCAGGAGCTCCGTTGGGAACTCTTCATCCGTGCTTATACAGAGGCTTAAGGTGAGTGTAAGTCTCCTAGCATCTCCTCTGAGCTACAATATCGACTTGGGCGATCCTCTGGTTTTAGAAGGGAGCTACAGGGTAGAAGGGGTCCCGAAGGAATTCAAGCCTACTCTGACGGTTTACGTAAATAGGACCCCTCTTATAGAAAGGATAATGAACTCAACTCACGGTCTCTTCTCAATACCTGTACCATTGAGTATCCCTGGAGTTCATGAAGTAAACCTAACTCTCTCATATGGTATAGGTCAGGAGTCCAAGGTCTTCACCGTAATTGTAAGCAGTCCGCACAGGGGCTACAGCAAGGAGGATCTATTCAGGGAATTGAACTCAACTAAGAGGGATTTCCAGTCCCTCTTAACGCTTTATAGGAGTGCTATCAACGACTTAATACCTGTCCCTACGAGCGTCATATCGAATATGTCTGCTATAGACTCCCTCTTAGCGGAAGCTGAAGCTAAGCTCAGTAGCAACCTATCTTACGGGGATGCGTTGAGAATCGGAGAGCTCCTGAATAGATCGAAGGAGCTTATCTCAATAGGCTCGAACACTATAGCTGAGTCTTACAGGGGGAAGCTCCTATCGGATATCTCAGGGCTGAGGGAGGAGCTCTCCCCGATAGCTGACGTGGACGAGAGTACTTACCGTAACGTGAGCTCTAGATTGGACAGCATCGAGGAGGAGATAAGATCTATCTCTAGCTATAACGCTCCTACAATGTATAAGGAAATCTCTGGAGAGATAGAGAGGGTTAAGGAGCTCATCAGATCTAAGAGGGAGAAGATTTTAGCGGATGTTGTAACGCTAGCAGCTGTTCTAATGATGATATTCTTCGTTTCAATTATTTCTATAACAACGCTTATCTTGAGGAGGTGGAGGAAGGTCCTGAGGGGAGAGGTGTCCTAACGGATGTGTGGTATAGCTGGGATCGCTAGAGGTAAGAAGGGCGTAGTATCTGATTTGTTGAGAGCCCTGAAGAACCTTGAGTACAGAGGGTACGACTCAGCGGGGATCGTGATATCGCTAGACCACAAGCTGCTCATAAGGAAGGGCGTCGGGACGATAGATCAGGTGCTCAAAGGTGAACTGCTTGAAGACGGTAAGGTAGGGATAGGGCACACCAGATGGGCGACTCACGGTGGTGTTAACGTTGAGAACGCCCATCCTCATGTATCATGCGATGGGAAGATAGCTTTAGTCCACAACGGCACCTTAGATGGGTTCGAGAGGCTGAGGGAGGAACTGAAAGCAAGAGGTCACGTTTTCAAATCAGATACAGATACCGAGGTGATAGTGCATCTAGTAGAGGAGGGGGTTGAGGAAGGGCTAGATCCGATCAACTCACTATCCCGAGCTCTGAGTAAACTAGGAGGTAGCTACGCGGTAGCTATGATAGTAGCAGGGATGGACTCCATATTCCTAGCTAGATACACAGTCCTCTAACCATAGGACTGGGGAAAGGAGGGAATTACTGTGCATTGACTAGCAGTCCTCCAACTGCAATTAACCAATTCATATTCCTAGAGGACGGAGAGCTCGCTGAGAGCTCCAAAAGCGTTGAGATCTGGAGGGCAGTGGGAGGGGAAGCTTGAGAGTGTGAGCAGAGCGGTGGATAGAGTGGAGTGGACCCCTCAACAGATGGAAAAAGGGAATTACGAGCACTTCATGATCAAGGAGATATGCGAGCAACCTCACATACTGAGGAGGATAGCTGAGACCGTAGATTACTACAGGAAGTTCTCGGAAAGGTTGAAGATAGCTCTAAAAGATGGATGGCTC
>JAVQRZ010000296.1:0-20581 GCA_033582115.1 Candidatus Korarchaeum sp.
GGGAGGGCCGAAGAGGAGCACTCCCTTAGGTGGGTCTATCCCTAAGTGCCTGAACAACTCCGGATGCCTCAATGGTAGCTCTACCATCTCCCTTATCCTCTGAATCTCCTCCCTAAGTCCTCCTATATCCTCGTAAGTGACTCTAGGGACTTTTCTCTCCTCAGTAACTGATTTCTCGCTTATCTCAACCTCTGTATCACTCCCCACTACAACAGCATCCGCTACAGGATTGACTGCAGTTACTATTAGGTCTATTGTACTCCCGAAAACATTTATCGTTACCCTGTCCCCCCTGACTAGTGGCCTTCCCTCCAGTATCCTCTTGAGGTACTGCTCGCCACCCAGCAGTCGTATGGGCTCCGTAGGTGAGAAAACCACCTTCTTAGCCGGTTTAGCTACAGCTTTCCTCACTTTAACTGTATCGTCTATTGCTGCACCAGAGTTCTTCCTGATGTAGCCATCTATCCTTATTATCCCTTTTCCGTAATCAGATGAATAAGATGGCCAGACTCTCGCTGCTGTTACCTTGGATCCTTCTATGAGTATTATGTCCCCTGTGCTTATCCCTAGGGACTCCATCACACTAGGATCTAACCTAGCTATCCCCCTGCCTACATCCTGAGGGTGGGCTTCAGCAACCACGAGAGTCCTGTAGGTCCTATCCTCACTTACCATTCAATCACCCCTCCAAAAATGTTATTTAGGAAAAATTAGGAGACCTCAATCTATCTTTATCCTAGTTCCCTCCTCCTTAATAGGTTGCTTCGGTGTTAGCGTTATCTCCAGTATACCGTTGTTGTACTTAGCTTTAGCGCTTTTAGGATCCACTTCCACCGGAAGATCCACTTGTGTTCTGTACTTCCTATCGCCGTTCTCAGCTCTTATCCTCACTACCTTCTCAGTAACCTCAACGTCTATCTTGTCCTTAGTGACCCCGGGTATCTCAGCTATTAACTTCACTTCATTTGCCTTGTTGTCCAATATGACGTCGACGAAAGGCTCCCTGTAGCTAGCTTCCTCAACGACAGGTGGTTTGACGTTCCCAAACCTCCTTACCACAGGTTTCCCATCCGGCCCTATCGTTATGCTGAAGCCATAGACGTAAGGCCCTCTGACTTCCATCTCACCTTCGAAGGTCTTGAACATGCGGTCCATCATCTTTTCGAGCTCCTCAAAGTCTCTCTCCATATCCCTGAGGAACCTCCTCCAGTATCTCTCCCACCACATGCTCTCACCAATTATCCAATAGGATAATTCATATATAAATTTAACTTAACCCGCTAACGAATTTTCTGAGGGACCTGAGCATTTCGTATCTTAACCATATCAGTTGTGATTCTAATTTTTCTATTTCTCCTAGTATATTTTCTATTTCCTTCATCATTTCTGAAGATTTGTACATTAATTCTCCGAGTGAATCTAAGTTTTCAAGCTCATTTACCTCCTCTCTCAACCTGATGATCCTTTCCTCTAATCCTACAGGGACCTCATCGAGGGGTTTCGCCTCCCTCAAATAGATCCTCAGGGAATCACCGTCGAAGCTCATTATAATCCTGAGGGGCTTCGATATCCTATAGCATCTTCTCATTCTACCTGATTGATCTCTCGACTCAAACGCCTCAATTATACCTGATGACTCTAACTCTCTTATGTGCTTTAAGACAGCAGGTTGCGATATTCCGAGTTTTTCAGAGATTTCGCTTAGGGTTAGCGGCCTCATAGCTAATAACTTTAGTAGTTTCCTCCTGGTCTCTGCAGCCAACACCTCTATTATGTCCTCAGCTTTCATTTACCATCCGACTAAATTCGTTTTTATAAATATTTAAGGTTTTCCTTAATTGAGAGCTCAACGTTCAACAACGCTTTACTTAGCTTCTTCCTCCTTCTTCGGGGGGATTATACTGAAAGGGAGTGTAAGCAAACTCGTAGCTACAACCGGCTTAATGACTGCTCTAACCACAGTAGCGACAATGGTAATCCAGGTACCCATTCCAGCCACTAAGGGGTACATAAACTTAGGAGACACTATGGTGATGCTCTCAGGGTCGCTCTTCGGATCCTTAGTGGGCTCAGTAGCTGGAGGATTAGGTTCAGCTCTAGCTGATCTGCTCTCCGGGTACGCTCACTGGGCTCCTTTCACATTAGTTATAAAGTGTGCTGAGGGTTACATCGCGGGTCTCTCAAAGGATAAGAAGGGCATCTTTAAGGTCTTGATACTAATTATAGCTGGTGTGGAGATGGTTTTAGGCTATTTCCTAGTTGAAGTTTGGCTCTACGGGCTTGGAGGGGCTTTAGCTGAGCTCCCAGGGAACAGCTTCCAAGCTGCTTCCGGTACTCTTTTAGCTTATATCCTGACCTCAGTGATTAGGAGGGTGCTCTGAGATGATAATTAAGCTAAGGGGAAAGCTACCTCCTGATTTTCTCTCAAGAGAGGTTTTCCCTAGACTACCCCTACCATCTAATGACGATCGTGTGATCTTAGGGCCAGCGATAGGTGAGGATGCAGCGATACTCAAGGTAGGGGACGAGCTTCTAGCTGTACACTCAGACCCCGTGACGGGTGGAGGAAAGCTTGCAGGATGGCTCTCGGTTTACGTAGCTTCCAATGATATAGCTACCAGGGGTGTTAGGCCTCTATGGCTCCTTCCCGTCTTCTTATTCAGAGATGGAGCTGATGAGAGCGAGATACTGAGCTTGATTGAGCAGGTCGGTAAAGCAGCTAGCAGGATAGGAGCTACTGTTATAGGCGGTCACACTGAAGTGACGCCTAACCTCAGCTTCAACATCGTCATCACGACGGCTATCGGGATTGGTAGGAGGATGATCAAAACTGGAGACGCTAAGAAGGGGGATCTCATAGTAATGACTAAGGAATGTGCTTTAGAAGGTACCGCTATCCTCTCGAACGAGCTTAGCGATCAACTAAGGAGCAAGGGTTTGAGGGAGGAAAAGCTCGAGAGGGCAAGCAAGTTAATAGAGGATATAAGCGTCCTTAAGGAGTCTATGATAGCTGCTGACTTCATTGGAGTTCACTCAATGCACGATCCAACCGAGGGAGGGATCTTGGGGGGTGTTCAGGAGCTAGCGATCGCATCCAGATTGGGCTTCAGGATATACGAGGATAGGATTCCCGTGAGGGAGGAAACCCTCGAGATCTGCAGGGCTCTCAGCATTGACCCCTTGAGGTTGATAAGCTCTGGTAGTCTCCTCATAGCTGTCGAGAAGAGCAGCGTAAAGGAGCTGATCTCAGCGATCCAGCGATCCGGTATAAGGGCCAGTGTGATAGGTGAATTAACTGATAGAGAAGGCGAGATGGTGGTTTTCAGGAAGAATGGAAGGAGAGAGGACGTCTCTGAGCCTGTTTTAGATGAGCTCTGGAGACTTTTAGATTGAAAAAGTCTTTAGTAGCGATCCGCTACCTTCACAAAAAATTAAAAAAATATAACATTATGAGGAGGTGGGTGTAGCGAGTTGGAGATCGTTGTCTGCGTGAAGCTAACCTACGATGAAACTCAAGTACCCATAGAGGGGGATAAACTTTTGCTTGAAAGGGCTCCCGTCAAGGTGAGCGATATAGATAAGAACGCTATAGAGGAAGCTGTTAGAATAAAGGAGAAGTTCGGAGGGACGCTTACTGCCATCACCGTGGTAACAGGCCCATACGATGAGACCGTACTCAATGAGGCTATGGCTATGGGAGTGGATAGGGCTGTTATAGTGGAGGGGTTGAAGGGTCATAACCCTCTCAAAACCGCTAAAGCTGTAGCAGAGGTCCTCAAGAGGAAGAGTATCAATTACGACATGATATTGTGCGGTGAAGGATCTTCAGATCAGTATAGCTGCGCCTTTGCTCCTACTCTTGCTGAGTACCTCTCCATACCGGTTATAACATTCGTTGGGAAACTCGAAGTCAATGGAAATAGTGTGAGGGCTGAGAGACTTCTGGAGACAGGTTACGAGGTCGTCGAAGTTGGCCTTCCAGTGGTAGTATCAGTCACATCGGAGATAAACGAGCCGAGGATCCCGAGTGTCCTTCAGATAATGAAAGCTGGAAAGAAGGAGAAGATCTTAGTGAGGTCTGATGAGCTAGACCTAACTGCTCCTGAGTTGGAGATGCCTGATATCAGAGCTTACGTTAAGGAGAGGATGAGGAGGAAGCTGGAGGGAGATCTCGATTCTGCCCTCAGGGAGGTCTTAGTGGTTCTGAAGGAGAAGGGGGTGGTCTCATGAGGGTCCTCTTGGTATCAGATTCCCTCAACTTGCCTAAGCTCTTCTCCTCGATCTCGAACCTAAAGCCCAGCTATGTAGAAGCGATAACCAACGCGGACTCTCCTGTAGGCGTGGATAAGCTCCTCGTCCTGAAGGGAGCTATTATCAACGACTGCTGGGTCGATGCAGTCTTTGAAAGAGCTAGGGGATTTGATCTAATAGTGCTTCCAGCGAATAGGGACATGAGAGAAGTGGCTCCTAGGATAGCAGCGAGGTTAAGCCTTCCTTACGTTTCAGGAGTGACTCAGGTAATTATTGAGGATGGTAGGATTCAGGCCTCCAGGATCTGCTTTGGAGGCAGGGGTCTGGAGGTCTTATCAGTCAAGCTCCCCTCGGTCCTCAGCTTCGACCTCAGTGGGTTCGAGCCCTCATCCGGCAGTCCTAAGAGCAGGGAGGAGCTAGAAGCTAAGTGTGTCCAGAAGGTGAGGGTCGTGGAGAGGAGGGAGAAGATCGCTGAAGTTGACCTCTCCAAGGCAGAAGTGATAGTCTCCGTTGGGAGGGGGTTGAGGAGGAAGGAAGATCTTGAGATGGTAAAGAAGCTCGCTAGTCTCTTAGGGGCTGAGATCGCATGCACCAGACCTATCTCAGCTGACCTGAAATGGCTACCCGAGGAGAGACACGTCGGTATGACTGGTGTTAGAGTAAGACCTAGGCTTTACTTAGCATTAGGTATATCAGGCCAGATACAACACGTAGTCGGGTTTAGAGATGCTGAGACTGTGATAGCTGTGAACACAGATGCTGAAGCCCCCATAGGGGAGGTGAGTGATTACTTCGTGATAGCAGACCTCTACACTTTCGTGCCCAAGTTGATAGAAGCCTTGAGGGGGAAGTGATCACTCCAACAGCTTTCCACCAAGTATCCCTATAGCGTCATCCATTCCCTCCTCATTTCCTATCAGTACGAGCTGATCTCCATCCATAAGGAGCTCGTTATCCTTTGGGCCATATATCCACCTCAAGCCCCTCTTTATCGCTAGTACCCACACGCCCGTGATCTCCTCCAGGTCAAGATCAGCTATCCTTCTCCCTACTGCCCTGCTCCCTTCATCAAGCACTACCCTCTTGATGGTGTCCTCACTCTCCTCTACCACGAGCTCGAGGACCGGGTGCGCTGTCACCCCTCTCTCAACGAGCGACGCTATAGAGTAAGCAGCGTCCCCCACTCTCTCAGAGGAGGAAGCCACCCTTACTATCGGGATGAGTTCTTTGGGATCCCTAAAGGAACTAATTGAGGAGAAAACGACCTCATAAACCCTATCTTCGAGCTCATCTAGTTCTCCTTCAAGCTTCTTAACCTCCAGCGCCATCTCCATGCTGTTGTAGAATATCGATGCATAAGACAGGTAGAGAGAGAGTCCTCCTGAGAGGTTCCTCATACTACTTAGTATCTCAGCGAGATCCCTCATTCCCTCACTCATCTCCTCGATCGGCACCTTAGGTGCATAGTTCCTCCTCTCGGATCCTGAAGCAAGGGTTCTAAGGTTCTCCAAGCTCTCCCTAGTACCTTCCACGAGCAATAAGTCTCCTTCCCTCACTTCGAACTTCTCCGGGATCTCATATATCCACCTCCCGTCCCTCTTCAAAGCTAGCACCTCGCACCCAGCTAAGTTAACAGGATCCTCTATGAGCTCACCGCTCATGGAGATCAGTGAGGAGCCTTCCTCTACCCTGATCAACCCTATTACCTCATCCGCTTTGTATAGTATCCAGCTGAGTACCGGATGCATCGGGAAACGCTTGACCACGAGCCTTGCTAAATCAGCCATGGCGTCTGATACCTCATCCACCGCTACTCCTATATCGAGCAAGCCAGCTAATGCATTGGCCTCTCTCTTAGAAGCCCCGGACATCACAGCTACTTTGAAGAGCTCATGAGATAAGGAATCTAGCTCCTCTTCCAGCATGAATACTTCATTAGCAAGTTCTTCATCATTGTACATGAGAGATGCATAAGCAAGACTCAAAGCGAACTCAGAAGCATCTTTCATCTCTAGGAGTATCTCTTTAACGCTCTTTACTTCTGAATCCGATCTCATTCCCATAAACTCCATAGAGTATAACTATAAATGCTTAGCGGTAGCGTCACGCAGAAGTTGAGTTAAAGTTGGCAATAAGATAGCTCCTGCTGATGGTAATATTAGTCAAAAAGACTTCTAGTTAAGGAAAGAAATTCTATAGGAACTCTACGTCGTCAGATCCAAGATATTCTCCAGTTGCTATCTCAATTACCTCTAAAGGTATTCTGCCGACGTTCATCAATGTATGCGGTTTGCCTAAGGGCACCCTGATGCCTTCCCCTCTAGAGAGTATCCTCTCGCTCCCATCCACAGTCACCCTAGCAGTACCGCTGAGCACCTGCCAGTATATGAACCTGTGGAAGTGTCTTTTCGGACCCAGAGACCTCCCTGGGTATATCTTCAATCGGCTGACCTCGTAACTATCGCTTGTGAGTAGGATCGTTTTCGTCCCCCAGCTTTCGTACTTCACCCTATGCTCCATCACCTCGGGTAGCTTCTCATCTAGCATATCCTCAACGAGTTCCTTCAAGTTCTGACCGCTACCCTTGGGCATTACCAGTATCGCATCCTCGTCGTCCACAACTATCATATCGCTCACATCTACTAGAGCAACCAACCTCTTAGAGAGTATCAGATTGTTATTAGCGTTAGATACCTAACCCTCCCGCTCTTAGCGTTTCCCCTCGAATCCTTCTGAAGCAATTCATAAATCGACTCGAAGCTCCCCATATCATTCCAACCGAGTCCTTGGGCTAAAACAGTAGCTAACTTCTCAGGATCCTAGAGAGAGTACGGAACTTACATCTATACTCTGAACATATCTGTAAGCCTCCTCCGGATTATTAAACTTTTTGAGCGGATCTGCTACGCCGGGGAGAGTTCTCTCCATGAGGTTCATCATGAGTGACGTTCTAAATACCACTATCAGTGTGTTCCAAACCCATTCTCCTTCTTTCAACATCTCAGCTACCTCATCAGATCTCGGCTTCTCCTTGAATTCTCGAACCTCCCTAACCCCTTCTACGAGCTCTCCTCCCAGTTTCACGTAACCTAAGCCGGGCTCGGGTTTCGATGGTGGGACCGTTATCAGGACTGCTCTGCCTAGGTCTACCGCAGCTAAGGCTTTGGAGTATGCTCTCAAGAGTTCTGAATCGTTCGATATAACATGATCGGAAGGGAGTAGTACTGTTACTGAGTCAGAGCCGTATCTCTCGCTTACCTTCATCAGACTGTAGTAGATAGCTGGTGCTGTGTTCTTCCTCTCGGGCTCAAGTACAAGATCACTCTCCTCCAAGCTTATGCCGACCTCCTCCGCTTGACCGATAGCTAGGTACTTGTAGAGATTCGAAGTCACCACTATTATCTTATCTGCCATCAATCTAGCTCTCCTGAGGGATTGCTGATAGGTCGATGTTTCACCCATTATCTTCGCGAATTGTTTCGGGAAGTCCTTCCTGCTGAGAGGCCATAACCTAGTTCCAAACCCTCCTGCTAGGATGAGGGCTACTTTCATGAGATCCCCGCACTCAGCTCACGCTTTATTTAATAGTTTCTAGCAGTAAACGATTAATAACATTTTTGGTAGGATACCAGCTCTATATATAAGTACTCTTAATTCGAGAGGCCATTAATTTTAATTAGATGAAGCTACAGTTGAGTAAGCTTAATATCTCTATTGGGATCATTAAATTAACTACAAAACTAGGTGGTCTTGATGAAACTAGTGAGCTTCTGGGGAAAGGGCGGTGTCGGGAAGACCACGTGCTCTGCTGCCCTAGCTGCCGGGCTCTCCGAGATCCAGGGGATGAGGGTCCTCCTCCTGACGACAGACCTGACCCCCACGCTATCAGATGTGCTGATGGTCGGTCTGGAGAGCTCCCCTACTAAGGTCGAGGGTTGCTCCAACCTCTTCGCTCTCGAGCTAGATGAGGAGACGATCATAAGGAGGTGGAAGCAAAGGTTCGGTAGTGAGGTCTACGAAGTTGTATCATCTTTTTTACCTGTGGATGAGAGCTTCATAGATTACGTAGCTGGAGCTCCGGGGATCGCTGAGCAATTCGTCCTCTACTCCCTCTACGAGATAGTCAAGGGGAAGGATTACGATGTCGTGGTATGGGATACGCCTGCCTCTAGCAGCAGCTTAAGGCTTCTCAGGATAGAGAAGGAGCTATATGAACATATGGGTGAGGCCCTGAAGATGTACTTAAGGTTGAAGGGGTTCCTAGACAAAATAAGAAGCAAGGGAGAAGACCCATTGAGGTTAATAGGAGAGTGGAGGGAGCTAGCTAAGAGGATATTTGATATGCTATCAAGCGACTACCACTCAGCTTACATAGTAGCGACTCCCGAGAGGATCTCCTACGAGGTCTCTAAGAGGATGAGAGGAGAGCTCCTCAGCTTCGGGATCGATGTTAAGGGTGTTATCGTGAATAAGTACATGCTCAACTCATGCGATGCTCTTCCAGGGCTTAGGAGGAATCAAGAAGAGGTTTTAGAATTGTTCCTGAAGGATTTTCACTCAGTTAAGTTGATAGAGTATTACGATCGTGAGATCAGAGGTAGGGACCTTCTCCTAAGCTTCTACCGAGCTCTCTCCATTCAGCTACCGTGATCCCTCCTGAGAGGAGAGCGCCTTCAGGGTAAACCAAGCGGATGTAGACTAGATTCCGAATTCCCTCGCTAGTTCAGTTGACCGATCAACTCTATCGAAGTAGGTAGACGATTAGAAGCTACTCTTCGTGGTCTTAAGAACTCTCGCAAGATTCGGAGGATCGAATTAAAGGGCTGAGTCTAAGTATAGCATTACCAGGAACCCTATCAAGAAGCCCACGCTGGCCCTAAAGGTAGAGTAGTTCTCCCCGTAAACCTCAGGTATGACCTCTTTGAGTGTGACGTAAAGCATAGCGCCACCCGCGAAGCTCATACCGAAGGGCAAAACCAAATTAAATTCCTTAAGGGCCATAGTGCTGATTAAAGCCATCAATAGTTCGCTCAAGCCACTGAGGACGCCGATCAGCAATCCCTCTCTCCTCCCAAGGAGAGAGCTCAGTGGGAGCGCGATGGCCAGCCCCTCCGGAATGTCTTGAACCCCTATCGCTATAGCTGTCGCCATACCTAGAGGGATGGAGTAAGCGATGGAGACCCCTACAGCTAATCCTTCTGGGAAGTTATGTATTATGACTGCTATCGCTAGCAACCAAGCTTTCTTCATAGCTCTTCTGGCTGCTTCAGGCCCTTCGTAACCCAGAACTGGGTGCTCATGCGGTAAGAATCGTTCGATCATGATAAGAGCGAAAAACCCTATTAGGAAGCCCGAGATTATCGTAGGGAAGAAATCAGTCATTTCCATAGCTGGGAGGATGAGGCTCGTGAAACTAGCTACTAGCATTATGCCAGCCGCGAAGGACATCGAGAAGTTGAGTGCTGACTTCACCCCTTCACCGAGGATGAGTATCGAAGCTGCGCCTAAGCTAGTGGTGAGCATTATGAAGGTTCCAGCGATGAAGCTAGCGATCATCGGATCTCCGGCTGTGATCTCCTCTATCAGTTGAATTAAGTCCCTCAGAAGAGCTCCTTCAGAGGTCATTTCTCCCCGAGCTGAACCCTCGGGGATCTATTAAAAACTATCAAGTTTCGCATGCATAACCGGAGATATAGCATGAGGAGGGAGCTTCACCTACACCACTGCAACTGATTTAAAGATCCATTGGTCCCTTGGGAGGTGGGTCCATGGCAGAGTTAGAGCGGGGATTAAAGGGCACCTTCGAGTTCAAAGTGGAGGAGAGATTCTCCACGGGCCACGTTGGAGTTCAGGTGCTCTCAACTCCTGGTATGATAGCGATGATGGAGCTAGCTTCCATGAAGTTAGTCCAACCTTACTTGGATGAGGGGAGCACTACGGTAGGCACTAAGGTCTGCATCGATCATAAGGCCCCGGCTCCTCTAGGTGCCACCGTAACGGTAGTGACGGAGCTAGTGAACGTAGAGGGGAGGAGACTTGAGTTCGAAGTATCGGCTTACTGGGGTGATAGGCTCCTAGGGGAGGGGAGGCACGAGAGGTACGTAGTGAACAAGGATAGGTTTGTTGCGAAGCTGAAGGAGGAGTTGTATTGAGGAAGGGAGATGAGATATTAAGGAGGTTGTCTCAGGAGTTCAACCCCAGGGATGAGGAGTACGCTTCCCTCCTCTCCTTTAGGGAGGGTAACCTCTTCGAGGTGCTAGTAACTACTGTGATCTCTCAGAACACGAACGATAGGAACACGATGAAGGTCCTCAGGAGGATGAGGGAGAAGTTCGGCACAGTTACTCCTGAGAGGATCCTCGAGACTCGAACGGAGGAGCTAGAGAACATCATAAGACCGGCTGGTCTCTACAGGCAGAAGGCTAAGTACCTTAAGGAGATAGTGAAGGAACTTAGTGGAGGGGCTCTTAAGGACATTCTAGAGAAGGACCTTGAGGAAGCGAGGAGGAGACTCATCAGTATACCCGGAATAGGTCCTAAGACAGCGGACGTCCTGCTCAGCGTGGTTAGTAAGGGCTCTATAGCTGTGGATAGGCACATAGCTAGAGTCTCGCTCAGGTTAGGGATCACAGACAGAAAGGATTATGAGAGCATAAGAAGAGCTCTAATGGAACTATTTGACGAAAAAGATTACTTAAAAGCTCATTTACTGTTAATAAAGTTAGGAAGGGTTTACTGTAGACCGAGAAATCCTAAGTGTCAAGAGTGCCCCTTGAGAGATATCTGCGTCTTCTCACATTCTCTCGAGCCTAGGGATGCCAATAAGATCCATTGATAATCCTAGAACTCCCCTAACAGCTCCAACTAGGCTAAGTCTAGCGTCTCTCTCCTCAATGCTAGGTGCATTGATCACTGGATGCGCCTCGTAGAACCTGTTGAACAGAGAGGCTATTTCGTTAGCATAAAGCGCTATCATATCGGGTCTCATCAACTGATAAGCGCTCCAGACCCTCTCAGGGAACTCTGATACCATCTGAACAAGCGATACCTCTATCTCGCTCTTGAGCTCCTCGGGATCGTAGTCCTCAGGTATTCCCTCTGCCTTCCTGAGTATCCCTGATGCTCTAGTGTAAGCGTACTGTATGAACGGCCCACTGTTCTCCTCGAAGTTCAGTACTCGCTCCCACCTGAACTGTACTACCTTGCTTGGGGACACACTTATAAGAGCGTACTTGACCGCTCCTAAGAGCTACTTTCTCAGCTATTTCACCTACCTCCTCATCGTTAATCCCTCTCTCCTTGAGTATACTCTCTACCTTCCTCTTAGCCTCATCTAAGATCTCGTCAAGCGTTACGTAGATCCCCTTCCTCCCCGACATAGTCGCTCCTATTAGGTTCACCATCTCGTAGGAGAGGTGAATCAAGCGTTCAGGATCATGTCCCATCAGAGCGAGGCAAGCCCTCACCCCCTTCTGCTCCAAGCTCTGCTCTGAAGCTATGACGTTATAGCAAGCTTCAACACCAACTCCCTCGAATTTGTAGAGGGAGTAAGCTACATCTGTGCCTGTGTATAGCCAGGTCCCATCGGACCTCGTTAGATAGAACCTCTTGGGGACTACCTCTCCCAGCCTCCCTTCCTCCTCCAGCTTGGCTATCTCCTCCTCGCTAAGCCCGAAGACCCTCCTGACCTCCTCCCTCTCTCTCAAGGCTTTCCATAAATCAACATAGAGGGCTCCGTCCTCCCTCCCTAAGCATCCTGAATCCTCAAGCCTTTCTATAGCTCTCTCAACCCAACTACCCCATATGAGATCGCTCTCCCAGTCGAATTGATCGTAAGATATCCCCATCCTACCTAAGGTCAATAAGAAGCCCTCTAGTACGGACTCAGCTACCTCTCTGAATATCTCTACAGTCTCCCTCTCTCCCCTCTGGTAGCTCCTCAGCAAGGACATCACTTCCTCCTCACTAAGCTCACCTATCCTCCCAAGCTCCGGTTCAACTTTCTTGATGCGTTCGAAGGTTTCAACCCAATCCTCTAGCTTCGAGTCAGAGGAAAGACCATTCCTAGCTTTCCAAATCTCAAGAGAAGCGTTTGAAATAGCGTAGACCAGGCCGAACCAGTGATCTACCTTACCTTTAGGTCTTAGCTCCCTTACCTTCGACCTCCCAGCTGTTATTATCGCTACTTGGAGGTTGCAGTCATTCACTAAGTAGTGCCTCCTAACCCTCCAACCGAGGAAGCTCAGGATTCTGGAGAATGAATCTCCTATTACAGCATTCCTCCCGCTCCCAACGTGAAGCGGATGAACAGGGTTCACGCTCGTGTGCTCCACTATCGCAGTAACGTCCCTGTAATCTCCCTTACCTAGCTCCTCACTAGAAGCTAGATTTAGGACGTCCTTGAAGAACCTCCTCTTCTCGAATCTCAGGTTAAGGTAACCTCTGTCTACGTAAACCTCTGAGGCGTAAGCTACCCCTCTCAAATTCAGTCTCCTCAATACCTTTTCAGCAGCACTTACCGGATCCTCTCCGAGCTCCTTAGCTATTTTAAAGCCTACAGGGAGCCCATAGCTCCTGTAGTCCTTCTGAACCTTGGATACTTGAAGCGGAGTGAAGTAGCTGATCAACCCAAGCCCCTTTATCGCTGAGTTAACCTCTCTAACGAAGGACGACTTGAGAGCTCCTAGCGGGTCCTTAGTCATCGATTTATCAGATCCCTCCTAAATATAATGGATACGCATGAAGCTCACAGTATTCCAGAGGATCCTAATCAGAGCTTTAGAGCAGATCCCTGAGGGGGAGGTGACCACATTCAAGGCGATAGCTGAAGCCTTAGGAGATCCTAGAGCTGCTCTCACTATTAGGAACGAGCTCCTCAGGGTCTCCAGGATCGTGCCAGAAGTACCTTGGTGGAGGGTGATCTCCTCGAACCTAGAACCTCTTCCTGGAGCTCGGGAGAAACTAAGGAAAGAGGGGGGGCTTACTAAGGCTAAGAACGGTGATCTCTTCAGGGGTATAGAGGTCTGGCCTGTGTTCAAGGTGATGGCTTCCGCTCAGATCGAACTATCGGCAAGGATCTCCCTAGAGGAGTTAAGTAAAGTCAATATCGCAGCAGGCGTGGATGTCAGCTATTACGGTGAGGAGGCTGTAGCTTGCTGCGTAGCTCTGGACGAAGAGATGAAGATAGTTGAAACTAGGTTCGAGAGGTTCTTCCCTCAGGTACCTTACGTCCCCACGTACCTAGCCTTCAGGGAACTCAGGGGGATGCTGCCCGCGGCTATGAAGTGCAGCTTCGACGTCGTTTTCGTCGATGGGCATGGTATACTGCACCCTAGAGGATTCGGTGAGGCTTCCCACCTAGGGTTTATACTGAACAAGCCCTCAATAGGGGTAGCGAAATCCCTCCTCACGGGGAGCCCTAAGGGGGACCGAATCTACTTAATGGGGAGGGAGGTCGGTATCAAGCTGAGAGGAGGCTTCATCTCACCGGGCCATATGTCCGACTTGAAGAGCGCTATTAGTGTTGCTGAGAGGTTCTGGAGGGATGGAAATCAGCCTCTTCCGCTGAGATTAGCTCACTCACTCTCTAAAGGGCTCAGACTCTCAAGTTGATCTCCTTAGGTTTACTAGCTTCAAGGCTCATCTCTATGAAGGACTCCTTCCCCTCAGGATTTATCACAACCACTTGAACCTCCTTGACGGGTGATGGTGATACTAACTTCCCTTCTAAGTACTTCCTATCATACCTGAAGGATCCCTTGATGGCGCGTACCTCCTCAAGCCTCTCTATCATCTTAGAGGGTGTCGTCACCCATACATCCCTTGAGATAGCTTCTAAGATCAGTTTTATAGCTCCCGATTCTGTTAAAGCATCTATAACCACGAAGCTACCCCTCGTGACGATCTCGTTGAGCACCTCAGGTATAGGTGACTCCCTCCTCACTCTCCCTATTACGGGAAGGTTCCAGAGGGAACTACCGATCTTGAAGGGTTTAGATGTTCCTAAGACATATCCGAATCCTCTAAGGAGGTCACCTACTACAGTATACCTCGCTCTAACGAAGGAGGCTGAGTCCCAAGCGTCCATAACTGTAGACTCTATACTCCTAAACCTAATTCCTAAATCTCCCCTCTTTAACACTTCAGCTAGCTCCCTATATTCATCTAGCATCACATCATGATTAATAGAAGCTTTGGATGACGCTAAGAGCCCAACCTCGTGACCGCTTTCCTCGAACGATATCAAAACATCACTTACCTCAGATGGGCTGTAATCCTCTCCTTTTCCCGCGAAAAATGTTATGGATTGATCTATTTTTCCTAATCTTTCTATCCAAATCTCTCTCTTTTTAAAGAGATTTTTTAACTTATTTAAAATAGATCTTTGTTGTTTTCTTACCTTAAGTATCGGTACTGATATCGCTAGAGCGCCCCTCCTACTGGGGGGCGAGATCCTCTTAAGTACTAAAGGCAGACCTTCCGTCTTGTGGAGCAACAGTATTGAGCTAAGGAGAAGTCTAGCATGAACATCAGCAACAGGTATGTTCGCCTGAACCCCTCTTATCTCAGATATAGCGTTTAAGTTTATCTTACTATCTGGAGTCTTCACCCCTTTGATCCCTAGCGATAGTTCAGCTCCCCTCAGGAAGTAAGCTACTGTCCTGAAGAGGTCATAGCCTATCAGAATATTGCTATCTTTCCTGAACACTGGGTTCGTTCTAGAGAGTCGTTCGCAATCAAAAGTATACTTCATCCCGAAGAACGGGGACTTCTCCTTATTCATCTCTAGAAAACCTGCGGGCATGGGAGGGGACTTCTTGTTCTCGGTCTTATCCCCGCTGAAGTAAGCTAAGGCAGTGTTGCCTATGAATATTGAGGGCGTTACCACAGGGACGAGCTCAGCCTCCTCTGGAAATATGGAGACCATGTGCTTTATCGGATCAGGCTCATGGACCTCTTCCCAGAAGAGTCCTAATGAGTCTAAGGTGTACCTTACCGCTTCTCTCACTTTAGGATCTCTGGATCTAACGACCGCAATGTTCGTTGGAACCACTCCCCCCAGTGGGGTGGTGGGGCCGGTGGGACTCGAACCCACGTCCTACGGGTGTCCCCCTCAGTGCTCCAGCGACTGGAGCCCGCCGCCCTACCTTTCCAGGGCATCACCCCTATGTCATAGGGGGACCGCCAGGCTGGGCCACGGCCCCTCAGCACCACATTAGTCGAGAGAATTATATAAATGTGATCCGCGTGACCTCCAAGGTAGAAGAGATGAAGTGCGCCTATTGCGGTAATGAGGCTGCTTTCCGTGTCGAGAACCTAGGCTCATGGCTCTGTGAGGAGCACTTCGAGAGGTACTTCCTCAAGAGAGTAGATCGTGTCCTTAGGAAGATAAGGAGGGGGAGTTCCCTGCTCTTCGGTGTATCAGGGGGTAAGGACTCTGTCGCAGCGGTACACTCTACCAGCCTGCTAGCGGCTAAGTACAGCTTGAGAATAGGGGCTGTGATTATAGACATAGGCTCTGAGGAATGCACTAGCGTCTTCAAGGATATCACCTCTAAGCTCTCCCTAGAGGGTGAGGTGATTCAGCTCGAGGATTGGGGTATAGAGGTACCTCGCGACCCTAAGCTAGCATGTTTCGTTTGCGGTGTCGTCAACAGGTACCTCCTCAATAGGTATGCTGTTGAAAAAGGGTACGATTATGTTGCTACAGGGCACAACCTCGATGATATGGCTTACTTCGGGTTGAACAACTTGATAACACACTCTTTAGATTACCTCCTTTATCAATACGATTCCGTTACAGAACCCCTGCCTCAATTCAGGATGGCTGGAAAGGTAAAACCCCTCTTCTGGTTGAGCGATTCGGATTCGATGAATTACGTTAAGCTCAAGAGCCTTCCTGTTTGCCCAACTAAGTGCCCTAATGAGGGCTTAGATAAGCAAGCAGTGATAAAGCCAATGCTGTATAACCTCAGGGGGAAGTGGCCCTCCTCCTTAGTGAACCTCGTTACAAGCTTGAGAGAGCTAGCTAGGAGGGTAGAGCGCCTGAAAGGAGCTTAAGGCTCTGTGAGAGGTGTGGATATCCCTCCTCAGGTAGGATCTGTGCGTTCTGTAGGTTGAGGGAGAGACTAGGGTGATTTTATATGATGCTCTTCGATGCTCACTGCCACTTAGAGGACGGTTCCTTCGATCCCGATAGGGATGAGGTCCTAGCTAGAGCTAAGGAAGCTGGTGTGATCAGGATTGTAACCTCCCCATTGAGCTCTGATGACACCCTCAAAGCTCTCTCGTACTTCAGGAGGAGCGATCTAGTGAGTATCTCCATAGGGCTCGATGTCAGTGAGTACTGCGATGAGGAGGTCGAAAGGACCTTCGAGCTAATAATAACCAACTCAG
Source organism: Candidatus Korarchaeum sp. (assembly GCA_033582115.1). GTDB lineage: Archaea > Korarchaeota > Korarchaeia > Korarchaeales > Korarchaeaceae > Korarchaeum. The sequence continues at coordinate 16,648 of JAVQRZ010000296.1, forward strand.
ATGAGATAGTAGCCGTGGGCGAGGTGGGATTGGACTACAGGGTGGCTTCAACAGGAGGGCCGAGTAAGGAGAGGCAGAAGGAAGTCTTCAGGAGGTTCATAAGGTTGGCTGAGGAGCTCGATAAACCCCTAGTGGTCCACAGTCTCTGGGCTCAGAGGCCTACCCTAAACCTCCTGGATGAGGAGGGAGCAACTAGGGTGATACTACATGCGTTCGGCGGTAAGCTTAGCGATGTAGAGTTCGCTGTAGCGCGAGGTTGGTTCATAAGCATACCTACTAACGTCATAAGATCCTCTAACGTCAGATCCGTGGCTGAGATCACCCCCCTAGATAACATGGTCTTGGAATCCGATTCACCCGTGCTCGCTCCCGACCCTAATGAGAGGAATGAGCCAGCTAACCTAATCCACTCAGCTAACTTTCTCGCGAAGCTCAAAGGGGTAAGCCCTGAGGATATAGCTGAGATCACCACGAGCAATGCTAAAAGGGTGTACTGCGTTTGAGGATAGCTTACGACCTCGTAGGTTCTAGGGAGACAGGAGCTGTCGCTGTCGTAGAAGTGCCTGAGGGAGCAGATCCCTTGAAGGTAGCTGAGGAGGTTATGAGGAGACACCCTCACGTCAAGTCGGTACTGAGGAAGGCAGGCGGTAGGGAGGGAGCCTACAGGACTAGGCCCCTTGAGGTCATAACTGGCTCCCACGAGACTGAGGTTATCCACAAGGAGCACGGGTATAAGCTCAAACTGGATCCTAAGCTCGTCTACTTCTCCCCTAGGGAGGCGACGGAGAGACAGATAGTCTCAGAGCTCTGCAGGGATGGAGAGCTCATCTTGCTCATGTTTGCTGGAATCGGCCCTTACGCGATAGCGATAGCTAGAAGAAGGGATGCTCAAGTAGTTGGTGTTGAGATAAATCCTGTCGCTTCTAAGTACTTTCAAGAGAACGTAAGGTTGAACAAATTAGGATCGAAGGTCTTCCCTGTGGAGGGTGATGTAACTTACGTAGTGCCCGCTATGGAGGGGAGGTTCGATAGGGTAATCATGCCCCTCCCCCTAGGAGCTTACCATTACGTGAGGTACGCTCTAATTGCCCTAGGTAGGGGCAAGGGATTCATCCATTTCTACTACTGGGGTGGTGAGGACGCCCTCAGGGAAGCTGAGAATCTGTTCAATAGGGAAGCTCTAGCCCTCGGATTAGAAGTTAAATCAGTAGGCTGCAGGGCCATCTCGAGTTACGCCCCTAGGGTGAGTAAGTTCCGTATAGATTTTTCAGTTAGACCTGCTTTAATTAAATGAAACGACCAGATGAAGTTATATAATGAGGGGGTCCCAGTAGAAGGAGAGCCTCCTGAACCGGGGGGTTGGGGGCGCGAGTGATGGAAAATAAACCAATAGTTACAGATATGATCCGTATGAGATTTAATGAACACTTGAATTATCTAAATAAGATTTACCCTTATGAGGACTCCCCCTTCTACAAGCTCTCGGACTCCTACAGGAAGGTCACGGAGGTCGTTAAGGAGATCCCTAGGCTCCTCTCGGACAGTCTCTCTGAGCTCTTCATATCGCATAAGCAAGAAATACTGAACCATTTCTCAGAGGATGTGAAGTTCCTGATAGAATCCGGCAACATAAGGGAACTAGATGATGAGGAGATCAACGCTATAGTCGGATTCGTTGGAGACCTCTTAGATTCTATTTACAGCAAGGTCGTTAGGAGGATCTCCAATGACCTGCATAGATACCTCAGGTGGGCTCCTGAAGCCGGTGACACGAACGAGGACCTCATAAGGAGGTGCGAGGAACACTATAAAGAACTGATCGGTGAGATAGCTAAGGCAAAAGCCGAGAGGGATTTGTACAGAGAGAGAGCTGAGTCGTTAGAGAGTTCTTCAGAGGTAATTGTGACAGGAAAGTACAAGATACTCGAGCTCCTTGAGAGGTCAGGTAGATCATTGAAACCAGTCGAGATCGCTAGCGAACTGAACTTGAGCGAAGTCACCGTCAGGAAATACATAAGGGAACTGCTAATCGAAGGTCTACTAGCGAAGAACGATAAGGTGAGGCCTTACACCTACTCGCTCGGTGACCTCAATTGGAGGACGAGGTTGAAGGCAAGGAAGTGAAGGAACTCATTTTACTAGTCTCGCCGATATGCCGCGAATCCCTAGAGGCGGCTGTTGAGCTCAGGAGGTGGGCTTCAGCGAGAGGTTACTCCTTGAAGGAGGTATCTGTTTTAGAGAGCGAAGGTCTCAGGATGATAGAGAATTTCGGTATCAGGAGGATCCCTGCTGCTATTTTCAACGGTAAGCTCCTCTTCCAGGGGAGCATCCCATCGGATCTCGATTCCCTGTTGAATCGGTAGATCTCCTTGAGGGCTGATGTACTGATAGTAGGTGGGGGGATAGCAGGCTCCACTCTAGCTTCCCTCCTCTCTAATAGCGGTTTCGATGTAGTCATAGTCGAGAGGAAGAGGAGAGCGGGCTACCCTCATCACTGCTCCGGGATCCTAGGGTTCGATGCCATAAAGGAACTTCTCCTTTTCTCTGAGGACTGGGTGCTCTCTGAGGTGAACTGGTCTAAGTTCATCTCGCCGGGAGGTGTTGAGCTGGAGGTAAGCAAGCCCCTAGCCAAGGTTGTCAACAGGTCGGAGATGGATAAGGAGACTTGGGAGCTTGCCTTATCGTATGGAGCTAAGGGGATGCTATCAACACCCTTTAAGAGATTAATTTCTAGAAATGAAGCCCTAATAAAAGGAGATATTGTTTCATTTGACCTGATAGTTGGAGCAGATGGTCCTCTATCGTCAGTAGCTCAAGCCCACGGTCTCCCTAGTATGGAGGCAGAGTTGGGTCTCCAGCGTGAGTGTGAGCTTAAGGTAGGTGATGGCTACGTGGTCAAGCTGCTAGGTGGGAGCAAGTTCTCTTGGACTCAGCCATGGAGGGATCACGCGAAGGTAGGGGTCATAGGTGAGGTTAGGGATCCCCTCAGGGAGCTGATAATGAGGAGCTGTCACCCAGCCCTAGGAAGGTTCGAGGGGAAGTTGATACCCAAGAGGATCAGGAGAAGGTTTCAAGGTAGAGGTTTCGCGCTCGTAGGGGATGCTGCAGGCCAGATCAAGCCGTTGAGCAGAGGCGGAGTCCTCTTCGCCGTTAGGGCTGCAAAGCTATTAGCTGAGGAGCTGAAGAGAGGATGGGATCTCCTCGACAAGCCTCTCAGGATTTATGAGAGGAACTGGTGGAAGATCAACTGGTGTGAGGTTGCCTTAGGAAGAGCTCTGAGAAGTTACTTAGAGGGGCTATCGCCTAAGGACTTGGACTCCATCTTCAGAGACCTTAAGGATCATGAAGATGCCCTTAGGAGGTTTGAAACTGATCGCCAGACCTCTCCGATCCGAGCTGTACCTAAGGCCAAAGTTCTTAAGTTATCGCTCTCAAGACCTAGGGCTTCGTTCTCAGCAGCGATGGAGCTAGTGAGGTACCTCATGAGGTGGTGATATGGTCACGTTGATCAGCTCGCTGACAGGACTCATCTCCTTCCTAATTTCGGTGATGCTGCTCAGGAGATACTCTAACGTCCCGGAAGTCACTTCCCTCCTTATAAGCATTAACATAGGGATCTACTTCCTGATATCTCCGAGCTTGGTTAGAGCAGATAACTCTATTTTGATAGCTTACGGTAGTTCCGGCTTCTACCTATTTAGCGGTAGGTACGAGACCCTGATCACATCTATATTCCTGCATGCGAATCTCCTGCACCTCTTCCTCAATATGTACGCACTTTACGTCTTAGGGAGGATCGTAGAGATCTCCTTGGGTAAGCTCAAGTACTCCGCTCTCTACTTCCTCTCTGGGCTCTCGGGCAACCTGCTCTCAGCAGTAGTTGATAAGCTAGCTGTGGGTGTAGGAGCTTCTGGTGCGGTGATGGGACTATTGG
>JAVQRZ010000297.1:0-3797 GCA_033582115.1 Candidatus Korarchaeum sp.
AACTTACCATCTTGAGGTCAAGCTGAGGGATTTCATACACGAGGACCTGACGAACCCCGGGAACGCTGGATTAAAGTTCATACCTTCTTGGTTCGATGCGCCCGTCAAGGTACTCAAGTTGTGGATCGTTCTTCCTCCTGGAGTTAAAAGCGAGGAGGTGAAGAATCAGCCGAATTACGATAATCTGATCAATCTGGAGGGTGGTAGGCTCTCCCTCTATTGGGAGAGAAGCATGCTGCCGCCTAACTTCAAACTGGAAGTCGGTGTCTCATTCCCGAAGGAGTACGTCGCGACCTATGTGAGCTCTGAGGAGGACGATTTACCGTACGTTATGCTAGCCCTCATCCTCTTGGGGGCCCTACTTATATCTATACTCCTGATAGTGAGGTACGCTAAGGTTCTGATAGAGAAGAGACCCTACCAGATCCCTGAGGTCGTTATCGAGAGCTTAGGGGTCAATAAGAACCTCGAACCACCTGAGGTAGCTTACCTAAAGAAACTGGAGGGCAGGGAGATCAGTTACGGTAGGATATTAGCTATAATAGCCTTGATGCTTTCCAGCAAGGGTCTACTCAGCATTAAGAGACTGGAACCTCTGGAGATGGAGAGAGTAGAGGGGGTTAGTACCCAACTCAGAGCTCATGAGAGTGAGTTCCTCAAGTGCTTAGATGAGGCGGGGACCCCTAAGGAGGACTGCTTGGTCAACGTGATCAGGGTCCTGCACAGGAGGGTTAACAGAGAGCTCTCAGGATACTCGAGATCGGATACCTTAGCTCACTACGAGAAGCTCGTTAACTCCCTCTGGAGGAGACTCTCTGAGGGGCCTCCCGACAGGAGGTTCGAGTTCCTAAGGGAGAACTTACCTTGGCTCCTAACAGATGAAGACTTTGATAGCAAGCTTAGGAGGTACATGAAGGAGGGAGTTCCCGCTACCGCGAGGGTTCAGGAGCCCGTGGATATTTGGATATGGATCCCAAGGAGGGGTACTGTATACGTCCCCGCACCTCTCCCTAAGGAGCCCGCTCGCGATAGGGAAGTGCCGGTGGTCACTGATATGGAGAGGGCTGCTGACTCCATAGCTAGGTCCATTGAGAGGTTCTCATCTTCTATTGTAACCAACTTGGAGGACTTCTCTGAAAGAGTAGTCAGAGCTATAGTCCCTGAGAGACCTAAGGGAAGTAGTAGGAAGGTCAGAGCAGCTTGCGCTTGTGTTAGCTGCGCTTGTGCATGTGCTTGTGTTAGCTGCGCTTGTGCTTGCGCAGGAGGTGGGGTCGGTTGATCGAGAGGGAGTTCGTACCGTTCAACTACAAGGGCCATAGGATTCAGCTCAGGATCGAGCCTTACAGCATAAGCTCCTTTGTCGTAGATGCTAGTAGGGTTGCTTACTTGAACCACACAGCTGCCCTCATGGTTAAAGTGTTCCTATCAGGAGGTGATTGGAGAGATGCTTTAAGGGAACTGAAGGCTTACTACAGAGGGTTGAGGAAGAATAATGTTAGAAAGCACTTCGAAGAGATAGTAGATAAGATAAGTAAGTTCATAGAGGGTTACGGTGATCCTATCACGGATTTAGGGTTTAAATACCAATTTCCAGATGTCTCCCTCCTCTCAGCCCCATTGAGAGTCGATCTAGCGTTGACTTACGATTGTAATAACGCATGTATTCACTGCTACTCCCAGAGCTCTGCTGAGCTCAAGGAACTCACTACAGATGAGTGGAAGGAAGTATTGAGGATCCTCAGGGGTCTGGGGGTCCCTCAGGTTACCTTCACGGGAGGTGAACCGACTCTCAGGGAGGACCTAGTCGAGTTAGTAGCTGAGGCTCAGAGGTTAGGGATTGTATCAGGAGTAGTAACTAACGGAACCCTCCTAAGTGAGGAGCTCTCCGAGAGGCTCGCTAGAGCTGGTTTAGATTATGTTCAAATCACCTTGGAATCCAGCGATCCTGAGGTTCACGAGAGGATCACAGGATTGAGGGGGAGTTGGGAGAGGACTGTTGAGGGCATAAGGAACATGGTGAAGACCGGAGTCTACGTCAGTGTTAACTCTACGCTCTTGAAGGAGAACTCGAGTAAGATAGCAGATACAGTGAGGTTCGTCGCTGAGCTAGGTGTTCACGGATACTCCCTTAACAGGTTGATCTACAGCGGGAGAGCTAAGTTCGCGAACGACCTCGAGCCTGACTTCGATGAGGTTAAGAATGTGGTCTCTGAAGCGAAAGAGCTCTGCATACAACTCGATCTGGACTTCACTTGGTACGGGGTGACCAGGTACTGCGAGCTCGATCCAATTGACTTGAGCTTAGGCCCGAAATTCTGCTCAGCTTGTAGTATAACACTAGGTATAGAGCCTGATGGTTCCGTAATACCATGCCAGAGCCACTACTTGAAGCTAGGTAACATACTCAAGGATGATTGGGAGAGCATTTGGTACTCTGAGGGGTGTAGAAGAATAAGGGAAGCTGCTTACGTGGGTGATGCTTGCTTGAACTGCCCCCTCTTGGGAACTTGTAGGGGAAGTTGCCCTCTCGAGTCCGAAGTCAAGCCCTATCCTCCCAGCACCCCGGAGGTCGGACTTCATGAGCTCTGATGCTGAAGAGATAGCGGAACTCATTAAGAGGAACTTAGGAAAGGTCGTCGCCTTCACAGGCGCTGGGATATCCGCGGAGTCAGGAGTACCTACCTTCAGAGGGAGGGGAGGTCTCTGGGATAAGTACAACCCCGAGGAGCTAGCTACACCCCAAGCCTTCAGGAAGAACCCCGAGCTCGTCTGGGAGTGGTACAAGTGGAGGATGTCCCTCATCAGAGAGGTTCGCCCTAGCTCAGCTCACGAGGTGCTGGCGGGATGGGAGAGGAAGGGCGTGCTGATGGGGGTGGTCACTCAGAACGTCGACGGTCTACACAGAGAAGCTGGCTCCGTTAACTTAGTAGAGCTCCATGGATCGATCTGGAGGATCAGATGCATATCTTGCAACATTAAGATCGATTTAAGGTTCGGTGAGATTCCAGATAAGATCCCACCTGTCTGCAGCTGCGGTTCCTTGATGAGACCTGACGTGGTCTGGTTCTACGAGCCCCTCCCTTCGGATGCTTGGTCTAAAGCAGAGGGTATGATGAGAGAAGCTGAGGTCGTACTGGTAATTGGAACGAGCGGTCTCGTCATACCAGCTGCTTCCTTACCGCTCATAGCTTTAGAGCGAGGAGCTACGTTAGTCGAGGTGAACCCTGAGGAAACCAATTTAAGTAGCTTCATGCGGTTCAGGATGAGGATGGGGGCTAGCGAGGCCCTCCGAAGCATAGATAGGTATCTGGGGGGGACCACTTGAGGATAGTTAAGTTCAGTCCGAGCTTCTTAGAGGGTATAGTCCGAGTACACTGCCCCAAATGGAAGGAGATGCCCCCTCACATGAGGGTGAGGGAGTGCAGTTACTGGGGGGATCCTAAGGTCTTCAACTGGTACGTGGAGAACCTGCTCTCCATTGACGGGAGGATATTAGTTGCCCTCAAGGATGGTGAGGTGATAGGGGAGGCCGAAGTGGTCCCCGAGAGGTTCAGGTCTCCGGTAGGGGAGCACGCCTACCTCCAGATGGTCTGGGTTAGAGAGGAAGAGAGGAGGACGGGAGTGGGTAAGCAGCTTGTGAGTGAGTGCTGCAATATAGCTAAGGGCATGAACTTCAACGCTCTCGATACCATACCTTACGATGAAGCGACCGCTTTCTTCGAAGCTATAGGGTTCTCCGAGATAGAATCCCAAGTCTTGATGGAAGCTCAACCAAGACCCGCTCCTGAGCAACCTAA
>JAVQRZ010000298.1:0-1110 GCA_033582115.1 Candidatus Korarchaeum sp.
CAAGCATCACTGAAGAAAGAGGTAGGATTATTCGGAGCTTTCTCGATGGGCTATGCTGATGTCGGCGCTGATATATATGTAGCAATAGGAGTGGTCGCTCTCTTCTCAGCAGGGGCTGCTCCACTATCTTTCATCATAGCGTCCATAGTTTACGTAACCACAGGTTTAGTTTACGCTGAGCTGAGCTCAACCTATCCGCTAGCAGGTGGCGCTCAAGTTTTCGCAGCTAAGGGATTGGGAGACCACTTCGGGTTCCTAGCGGGCTGGTTCCTAGTTCTCAGCTACATAGTGGACATAGCTCTATTCGCTGTAACATCAGCAGGCTACCTCTCCTTCTTGCTCCCAAGCATCAGGGACTTGCACTTAGGTATAGGTGTTGAGGTACACGGGATCACTTTAGTAGCGGCGATCCTTATATGCATGCTAGTCATACTCAACGTAATCGGGATAAGGGAATCAGCTCTATTCACGGAGGTGCTTGTAGCTATAGACTTATTAGTAGAGACGTTTATACTAGCTTTAGGTCTCTTCAGCTTCCTTCGGGATCCGTCATCCTTCCTCAATAATATGAGCGAATTCGGGGTCCCTGAGGTAATGGAGGGTGTAGCCTACCTGCCCGGGGTGGACTTAAACATTCAGAACTTCATCTACGGGACCACTCTCGCTATGAGCTCCTTCATAGGGATAGAGTCAATAGCTCAGGCTTCCGAGGAGATAAAGAGACCCTACAGGTGGATCCCTATAGCGACCAAGATGTCGATAATATCTGTCCTCATCTTCGTCCTAGGGCTCTCCTTCGTCAGTATCGGTAGTGTAGGCTGGAGAACCTTAGCTGAGCACAAGGAGATGTCCTTAGCTGCTTTAGCCCTCTCCTTTCCGGTAATAGGGAGCTACGCTTCGCTCCTAGTAGCTTCCACTGGCTTCCTAATAACGCTAGCATCCTCGAACACTGGAATAGTAGGGGTCTCCAGAGTGCTTTACTCGATGGGCAAATTCAAACTGACCCCTCCTCAGCTCTCCTCCATAAACAGGAGGTTCAGAACACCGGTGAGGGGGATAATGCTCTCAAGCATACTCTCAATACTCCTCTGCTTCTTAGGGGAGATTGAG
>JAVQRZ010000299.1:0-10776 GCA_033582115.1 Candidatus Korarchaeum sp.
TCAACCTAGCGACACCGTGCGACTCTATCCCCCTCAGGTCAGCGGTCACCAAGTTCTCAGCAGTTACCTTAGCGTCCTCCTCAGGGACCCCGAGCTTCAGGAAAACAGACTTAACGAACTCCATCAGCTCCTCGTACCTAACTATAATGAAGTCCTGCGGAGGATATGGTGGGGATTTATCATACCTCAGCATAGGGGGATTCGCTCCGTGAAATTATAAGCCTTACCTAGAGTGAGAATCACAGAGCTCTAGGGTTCAAGCGATTAAGACTCAACGTGAGGGATGCTACTCAGGAACCATCTGCAGCTTTATCTCAGGAGAGCAGGTATCTTCAGCAGGATCCTCCTCACGAAGTTCGGTTTCTTGGTCTCTATAGGCTCAAGTATGGTTTGAAGAGAGATCTTTCCTGTTAACAAGAGGTTAACTACTGAGCTAAGTTGAATGACCGCTTCCTCTTGCTTCTGTGACTCTAAAGCGTTTGGTCTTAACCTTCTGACGTAATCTAAAGCTGCCTGAGGGGTCATGTTCCTAGTGAACACTAGGTAAGCTGCAGCTACAGTTCCAGCTCTCCCTATGCCTGCGAAACAGTGGACAGCTACCGAATTCCCCTTGCTGGCTCTTGATGAGATCCATGTGAGTAGATCTATCATCTCCCTCAAACCTGGAGCTCCTCCAGGCTCCACGGGGAGAAAGTAGAAGTCCATACCCTCAGATATCACAAAGCTCTCGTAAGTCAGTATTCCCCCCCAGAAGGGAGCTATCTCCCTCTCAGTAGCTAGGCAGACCAAGGCTTTACATCCCAAGGATTTGAGCAGTTTGATATCATCCCTTCTAGTTGGGATCCTGGATATAGCTAACTCGTTAGGTACGATCCAAGTTATGGACATCTTAGCTATAGTGAAAACTCAATTAAAATAGGAGTGAGGGTTCAAAGCTTAGCTTGATTCACCATTCCATGCTCTCCTCTATAGGTTGGAAAGCGCTCTTCGGTGCACCGCAAGCTGGACACCTCCAGTCGTCAGGTAGCTCCTCAAACGGAGTCCCCGGCTTGATTCCCTTCCTCTCGTCCCCCCTCAGGGGATCGTATATATAACCGCAGACAGTACACCTGTACCTAATCATGCTCTCACTAGTGAGACAACAATCGTGAACTTTAAAAACTACTTCCTGAAGATCCTGTCTAGCGCTACTTTACGCACTAATTCATCGCTGTCCTTAGAGAGCTCTACGATTACTTCAAGCGGTGTTGAGGGATTAAGCGCTACAGCAACCCTTATATCCTCATCTTCTTCTTTAGAGAGCTTTTCCAATGTAGCAGGACTTGTCCTAGGGTCTAGAGCCATCCTCACTTTGAGCAGAGGGGTGGGTTCCCCTATGAGCTCTCTTATTATATCTAAGTTCAACTTAGGGTTCAGGAGGAGGCTCTCCTTGGCTTCAGGCCCTCCGTTAGCTGCTACTATCCTTAAGGTCTCTTCCTTAGTCCTGGGGTCGGCTGCAGCGATCATCATCAAGTACGTGTTCCTAGACCTCACTAGCTCATCAAAGACCTCAGGAGGAGCGTTAGGGTTCCTAGCTACAGCTGCTTTGACCTCTAAGTCGCCTACCTTAGCCAAGTTGAGGAGCGAATCAGGGGGGCAGTTAGGGTTCTCCGCTAACACTAAGATCAAGTCCTTATCACTCTCTCCTGAGAGCTCCCTCAAGACGCCTTGAGGGGCGCTCTTGTTTGAAGCCACAGCTACCTTTATCCTCTCCTCTCCTGACTCCACTAAGCTCATGAGGACATCCGGGGGGGTTGATGTGTTTGAAGCCAAAGCTAGTCTCACGTTCTCACTACTATCCTTAGCTAGCTCTCTCAACAGCTCCTTCGGGGCTGACTTATTTGAGGCTACTCCCCTCCTGATCCACTCGCTCTCATGTTTCGCGAGCGACCTCAGTACCTCAGGTTTGACGGAAGGGTTCTTAGCTAACGCTTCGAGGACGTACCTCGAGGTATCTCTCAATAGCCTCTCCTGAACTCCCTCCGGTATCCTCTCGTTACTAGCTACAGAAATCCTGACTACCTCCTCATCATCTACCAGTAAGCCGAGCAGTTCCTCAGCTGATGGGTTCCCAGCTACCGCAGCTCTGACCTCAGCGGAGGGGTCCTTGCTCAGTAGAATCAGGGAGTCTAAGGGTGCGTTCTTATTAGATGCAACAGCCTTTCTCACTTTAACGCTCTCATCAGAAGCTAGCTTCATTAAAAGCTGGGGATGAGCATGTTCAGCTACCTTAGCTCTTACCTCGGGATTAGGGTCCTGAGAGAGGAGCTCTAGGATCTCGTCAACCTTCTTGGGATTCTCCAAAACAGCTTTCCTGACCCTAGGGGAGGGATCTCTAGCTAACTTCCTCAAAACTCCTTCTGGGCAGTTGGGGTGAGAGGCTACGTATATCCTCAACCCTTCTTCCTCCGAGGAAAGTCTCTCCAAGACCTCCGGAGGAGCGTTAGGGTTCTGAGAGATTAACTTAAGCAGGCTCTTCTCACCCAAATTCGTTAGAACTGAGAGAAGCTCCGGGTTCACCCTAGGGTTCGAGGCTACCTTTCTGAGAAGAGCTGACTTCGGCATATTATCTTCGAACTATTTAATAACCTCCTTGTTTAAAAGCATTACTTACCTTCTTTCCACTAAGAGTGTGAATCTCTTTAAGGTTATCTCTATGGAAAAATCATGATAATAAAACCTACGCTTAGTAGAAGATCTAGAGTGGCTACTCACCTTCCTCCAAAGTATTGAGTAAAAATTATCTTTTACCTATCTTTATGGACTCGGAAGTCCCTATGTACTCGGATCTAGTGGGTAAGAGGGTCGTGATAACAGGAGCTGCTAGTGGTATCGGGCTCGTTACAGCTAATAGGTTCGTTGAGGAGGGATCTAAGGTATTCATAATAGATATCAACGAGAAGGGACTGGAGAAGGTGCTTGAGGAAAACCCAAGGATAGAGGGAGGAGCTGTCGCTGACGTCTCCTCAGTTGAGCAGGTATCCAAGGCTTTCAGAGAGGTAGAGAGGAAGTTAGGTGGTGTCGATATACTTATAGCTAACGCAGGGATAAGTTACAGGACTCCTTTCCTAGATATAAGCTATGAGGAATGGAAGCGTGTCATAGACGTCAACTTGACTGGAGCTTTCCTCTGCGCTAAGGAGTCTCTTAGGATGATGGTGAAGCAGAAGGAGGGCGTAATACTCTTCACGGCTTCAACTAACGGTATCAGGGGCCATCCTTACTACGCTCACTACAACGCCTCGAAAGCAGGTCTGATACTCTTAGCGAAGACGCTAGCGCTTGAATTCGCCCCTTGGCTCAAGGTAGTTGCTGTTTGCCCTGGTTACGTCTTAACCCCAATGCAGCTCGCTGAGTACACACCTGAGATGATAGAGGAAGTTAACAAGACGATACCCATAGGTAGACACGCCTCTCCTGAGGAGGTGGCTGCCCTCTTCGCATTCCTAGCCTCTAAGGAGTCCTCCTACATAACGGGAACCTGCGTAATCATAGACGGTGGTGAGACCGCAAAGTGACTTAGCTCACTAAACGAGCTCCCAAGGGATAGCTGGGACCACCTTGTAGATAGTGTACTCCCTATAGCCTGATACCACCTTGTAGTAGCCAGCGAGCTCCCTGTCCAAGGGCTCTTCCCCTGTATCTAAGAGTATAGGCTTTCCTCCGAGGGATTCAAGCTTTCCCCTAGTTGCTACTATTATTATGTTCTCCTTCCCTACTCTCCTGAGGACCTCGGGGCTTATCTGCTGATTCCCCCTACCGAAGACGTAGCCCTGACCCCCTATCGGAGTGACCAATACCTTAGCCCTCTTCCCTGAGATGACCTCTAGTATCTGCTTCTCGTTCAGGTCCTTGCCTATTAGCTTCTTATTCAGGACAGCATCCACTCCTAAAGGGCTGAATTCCAACCCTAATGCTTTCATGACCTCCTTTGTCGTGCTACCAGGACCTATGAGGTAGATAACCCCCTCCTCCATCGTCTCCAGGAGCTCAGCAGCTATAGCCTCCCTATCGTAGACCTCCGAGTGCGAGGACGGGACCTTCCCTCCCGGGACGTAACCTGAGTCGTAAGGGATCCTCAAGTAACCGTACAGCTTAACTGATAACGTACCACTCCTGAAGGCGTCCTCGTCTATATCCAATACCTCAGCTTCAACTACCTCACTCACATCCCCCTTCAGGAACCTGAGGGCTAGCTCGCCGCCAGCCCTAGGGCTAGCTGAGAAGACTGAGGAGTATACTTTGACACCTGCAGGAATCCCTAGAGATAACAAATCAGTCCCTACCGCTCTGCAAATATCTCTAGCTGTTCCATCCCCACCCACGAATAGCAGCAGATCTATACCTAAGCTCATCATCTCCCTAGCTGCCCTCACGGTATCCTCAGCGCTTGTTTCCTCACTTACGCTTCCTAATACAATAGGCTCCAAACCGACCTTCCTGCAGGAGCTCTCACCCATACGCCTAGGGTATGCGTAAAGCTCGAAGGAGCCCTTAAGAGGAGCTAAGACCTTCAAGGCTTCAGCAGCTCTCTCCTCAGCCCACGGCTTAGCTCCTAACTCTATAGCCTTCTTGAGCATTTCAGGGCCGTCAGTACCTTTCAGCCCTACCCTGCCTCCCATCCCGGCTATAGGATTGACTATTAAGCCTAACTTTCTCAAAACTTACCACCGCGCTTCTTGAGGAACAGCCTCCAGGTTATTGACCACTTAGATGGATCCTCGAACCAGCTGTTGTCCTCTATCTTGTGTATCACGCTCCTGTGGGGCGCGTTCCTCACTACCTCGGGGTCCTCGTAAGCCTCTCTGGATACCTCCTTCAGGGCCTCGATGTACTCATCCAGCTCCTCCTTCGAGTAGGACTCAGTCGGCTCTATAGTGAACGGCTCGGGGACTATCCAAGGGTGATGGCTCGTCCAGAGGTGGAAGCCGAAATCGGCTATCCTCCTTATCACGTCCTCAGTACCTACTCCCGTCTCCTCCTTGAGTTTCTTCCAAGTGTACCTCACTTGCTCTATCCTGTGCTTGTTCGCTGGGTATGAGATATCAGCCCCTCTTACCTCCCTGAGTATCTTGTGCATCACGTAGTTGTTGTTAAGTACAGCTACTCTCGCTACCTCCTTCAGCCCCTCCTCACCTAAGGTCATTATCCAAGCGTAAGCCCTGACTAAGACTGGGAAGACCCCGTAGAACTCCCTCACCTTACCTATAGTATCTGGTAGGTCGTAGTTCAGGTAGTACCTCCTACTTCCGCTGTCGTAATCCACTACCGGAACCGGAAGGAAGCTCTCCAGCTCCTTCCTAACACCTAAAGCTCCGACAGCAGGTCCTCCGCATCCGTGAGGTGAGGAGAAAGTTTTGTGGAGGTTGAAGAACCCCATGTCGAAACCGCACTCCTTAGCCCTAACTATACCTATTATACCGTTGGCGTTAGCTTGATCGTAACCGCAGAGACCACCTGCTTCGTGGACTATATCGCAGAACTCCCTGACCTTCGGGTTGAATATACCCGTGTCCTCCGGGTTCGCTACTATCATGCCGGCTGTCCTCCTCGATACCGCGGTCTTAAGCGCCTCTACGTCAGGTACTCCTGTCTCAGGGTCAGGGTATATTGTTATCACCTTGAACCCCTTCACAGCAGGAGCTGCAGCATCAGAGGGATGAGAGAATATCGTAGTTATTATCTCATCCCTATCCTCACCCTTCTTCCTGAAGTAAGCTCTTATGATCGAAGCTATAGCGAGTATAGCTTGAGATCCACCACCAGGCTGGAAGACGAACCTATCGAGCCCTGATATCTCCCTTAGGAAGAGGTCCAGCTTGTAAATTATCTCTAGAGCTCCTTGAACTGTTTCCTCATCTTGGTAGGGGTGGAGCTCAGCTACCTTAGGTGACGAGACGAATGCCTCGTTCACCTTAGGGCTGTACTTCATCGTGCAGGTGCCTTGACCTATGTCTATGTTCAGATCAGCCCCTAACGTCTCCTGCGAGAGCCTGAGGAAATGCCTGAGAACCCTCATCTGAGCTACTTCAGGAAGCCTTGGCAACTCTTTCCTCCTCATGTGCTCCGGAATAACCGATAAACCGTCACCGACCTCTCTCTCAAGCCTCTCATCCAGAGGAACGAGTATACCACGCTCCCCCTCGTTGCTCAACTCGAATATTATGGGCTCCTCCCACCTAGCCTCGTGAAAACCCCTTCTCAACTTCACTAAGCCCATGAGATCACCCCATAAGTACCCTCTCTAGAGCTTCAGCAAGCCTGTCTATATCCTCCTTCGTGTGTACCTCCGTAAAGCAGAAGAGAGCTGAGTTTCCGAGCTCAGGGAAGTGCTTCCTGAGATCTATACCACCGAATATCCTCTCCTTGAGAAGATCCTTGTTTATCTCGCTCACGCTTTTTCTTGAGCTGAACTCCACTACGAACTCCTTGAAGTGAGGGGCTTTGAACTTAGGCGCTTTGACTCCTGGCAAGCTAGCTAACTTCCTCATAGCGTACTGCGACCTCTGGAGTATAGCCTTCCCGAGCTCGTGCATCCCCTTGGGACCCATTAGGGAGAGGTATACAGCTGCTATTATGCCATGAGAAGCTGCTGCAGTCCCAACGAACTCCTTAGCTTTCTCCCTCTTCTCGAATGAGGTCCTCTCAAATAGCACGTCCCCGAACCCGTACTCACCGCTCCGAACTGTTTTAGCTAAGCCGAATATCCTGTAGGGTATCTCCCTGATGAAGATCTCATCGTCTCTAGTGGCTAAGAAGCCCCCTAAACCACCTCCGAAGTTCATGTGTATGCCTAGTGGTTGTAGGTCACCTACCGTTATGTCCGCACCGTAGTGGCTGGGAGGTTCCAGTACCCCCAAGGAGCTGGGATCCACGCCTACTATACATATAGCTCCTTCCTCGTGAGCCCTCTCGCATATCTCCCTCCCTCTGGTCTCTATGAAGCCCAAGTAGGAGGGATTCTCGAAGTAGACTGCTGCTGTATCCTTCGAGATCTTCTTATCTAAGTCATCGAGGTCCATCATGCCTTTCTCACTATCGTAATCGACCTTCACCAACCTCAAGGCTGGATCGGTGTAGTTCTGAACTACTAAGAACCTCTCAGGCGAGATAGTCCTGGGTATCAGCACCTCCCTCCTACCGTTTATCCTGTGGGCTATCCTCATAGATGTGCCTGCAGCGTGTCCCCAGGAGTATATAGGCACGGTGACTACGTCCATATCGACGAGTTCAGCCATTAAGCTCTCGAACTCGAAGAGAGCTTGCCACCTCCCGTGGTCCTCGTAGGGATCGCCAGCGTAAGCAGTGAGGAACTCAGCCCTCCTAGCTACCTCATCGCATACAGCTGGGACGTAGTGCGGCCAAGTCCCTCCTCCCTTGAAGCAGAGGTACTCATCGCAGCTAACGTTCCTCAGCAGCAAGCCCCTCATGTGTCTGACTAGCTCGTACTCCGACCTGAGCGGTTCAGGTAAGTTCATCTTACCCTTGAACCTCAGCTCCTCAGGTATGCTAGCGTAAAGGTCATCTAAGCTGGAGACACCTATGTAGCTTAGCATCTCCTTCTTTACCCTCTCAACTGAGTTCGGGATGTAGGGATGCTCCATGCTCCCACCTCAAGCTATCCCACCACCATCGACGACTAGAGTAGCGCCAGTCACCCAGCTAGCTAGGTCGCTAGCTAGGAAGAGTACAGCATCAGCTACATCCTCCGGCTTCCCTATCCTAGCTAGGGGTCTGCTAGCAGCCTCCTTTAGGAACTCCTCCCAACTGACCCCGAGCTGCCTCGCTTCCTCCCTCAGCATCGGAGTATCAACATCACCAGGAGCGACACAGTTAACCCTTATCCCGTCCTTTCCGTGGTCTATAGCCATAGCTCTAGTCATGTTCACTAATCCTCCCTTGGAGGCGCAGTAAGCCACAGCCCTAGGACCTCCTTTGAGGCCCCAGCCTGAGGCTATGTTCACTATGCTTCCCCCTCCTCCTCTGATCATATATGGTATCGAGTACTTCGAGACCAAGAAAGGTCCCTTCAAGTTGACGTTCAGCACTTTATCCCACTCCTCCTCAGTTAACTCAATAGCGTTCTTCCTTATTATGACTCCAGCAACGTTAACTACGATATCTATTCTACCGAAGTCCTCGTAAACCTTCTCAATGACTTCGCTTACCTCAGAAGATGATGTGACATCGCACTTGTAGAACTTAGCCCTCTCCTTCCCTATCTCTTCAGCTACACTTCCCCCATCAGCCCTTATGTCGAGTATAGCTACCTTAGCTCCAGCTTGAGCTAACCTCAAGGCTACAGCCCTACCTATGCCCGAGGAGCCACCCGTAACTAAAGCGACCTTGCCCTCAAGGGAGATGCAAGCAGTTCGGTTGAGCTCACGCATAACAGTTGCTACAGCCACACGAGAAAATAAAAGCATTTTATTTTTCAATCAGAGAACTATCCTTAAAGTTACCTGTTCATCATGTACCTCAGTTGAGCTCGATAGAGGGACTTCCCTTCCGATCGGTCAGTTATGCTAATGAGTTTTTACTCCTCTAGTGAAATCGCTTTCATTAACATAATGAAGCTTTATATTATTCCTTTACGCTATTGCTTATGCTAAGCAAGAACCCTATCGAGCTCCCCGTGGGAAGGAAGTTAACCAAAGAGGAGTTAGCTCAAGCTCTCAGATTGAGTGTAATAGCTGAGCTTGACGCTATAAACCTCTACCTCCAACTAGCTAGCTGCACGGAGGATCAAACTGCTAAGAAAGTCTTTGAGGATATAGCGAAGGAGGAGAAGACCCACGTAGGGGAGTTCCTAGCTTTACTTAAGTCCTTAGATCAGGAGCAAGTGCATGAACTAGCTGCTGGAGCTGAGGAGGTCGCTAAGCTCACCGGAGTCTCTGTAGATGATCCGCCATCAGGACAAGCGGATGAATGGTCTCACCTCAGGGTTGAGATCAAGAAGTACGCTGATAGCTTGAAGAAGCTGAGGGACTACCTCCCGATCACTCACATCGGGAGAGGTGTCGATGCAGTTCCTGTGGAGGAGGTCTCCAGTGACCTGAAACCCGTGAGGAGGTACGTTATTCAACTCAAGGAGATCAGTCAGGTCTTCGCTATAAGCCAGGCTTCCTTAGATCACGCTAAGGTATCCGGTCAGCTCGATACCTCCCCTGCTCTCGTAGCAGTGACTAACCTCTCTCTCGAGGAGGAGAAGGCGTTCTTAAGCATGATTAAGGAGGTAGCTGGGAGAGTAGAGAAGATCTCATCTTGGGATGATCCTGGATCCGCTTTATCTGAGGTAGCGACTGCCTTAAGCAAGATGGTAGCGGAGGGATTCCCCAAGCCTTACGTACTCTTCGTCAGTCCTTCTAGGTACGCTAAGCTGATCGCAGTACACGAGCGTACTGGTGTGATGGAGCTCCAGAGGTTGAAGGCCTTGGTGAGTGATGTAGTAGCCGTTCCTACTCTAGCTGATGGCGAGGCTCTACTGATATCATCGAACCCTCAAGTGCTTGACTTAGTCGTGGGGGCAGATACTGAGCTTGACTACATAGGTCCGGAGGACGGTTTACACTTGTTCAGGCTCTGGGAAACGGTAGCAGCTAGGGTCAGATGCCCCGGAGGGATATCCCTCCTCAAGCAGTAACTCCCTTTTTTGACCTCGCTAGAGCTGACATAATCGCGCCCGATATACTTATCGTCACGTAAGTAAGCAGAGCTGAGTTTAACGCTTGCAAGAGCTCCTCGTTTGTCATGAGTACCATCAGTATAGCTGTGCTCATGAACTGCCCTAGGAACCTCATCGAACCGAGGAAGGCGTTAGCAGAGCCGTAGGATTTTGGAGGTGATGCGTTCAAAGCTGCTAGCGTATTAGGGGACGCGAAGAAAGCGAAACCCGTACCCAAAACCGATAGGGAGAGGATCAATGAAGTCAGGGGCTTGGAGGGAGTTAAGGGTAGGAGCATCGCGATGCCCAGTGCTATAACCCCCATTCCTAGAGAGGCTATCTTCCGAGGTGAACGCTTATCCGCAAGGTAACCAGCTAAGGGAGATAGGGAGGCCTGTACTATAGGCTGCAATGTCAGTAAGACCCCTGCCTCACTCGCTGAAAACCTCTCCACTCTCTGCAGGTATAAGCCGAGCACTATCGAGATCGCGTAACTAGCACTGTAGTTAAGCAGAGCGGCTGAGGATGAAGCTAAGTAAGCTCTGTTCCTGAGGAGCTCCGGCCCTAAGAGCCCCCCGCTCGAGAGTTCACTCAGTAGCCACGTTAGGAGCGCTACCGTTCCTAAAGATGATAGCAACAGTCCCAGGGTCGCGCTCAAGGAGGAGACCCCGTAGGTTAGTGAGATCATAGAAGCTACGTATAACGAGATCGAGGCGAAGTTAGGTGGAGAGCCACTTCCCTTCAGCTTAAGGAGCGGTTTGGATATGATGAAGGACGAAAAGGACAGGAGAGAGCTCAGGATGAAGACCCCTATCCAAGACCAGAGGTCAGCCATCAAGCCACCCACCAAGGGTCCTAAGCTCAGGCCCGCGTAGACTGAGGCTGTGTTGATCCCTAGGACTTTCCCTCTCTCCTCCTTGGGGAATATTTCGGACACCAAGGCGACTGCTGTAGCTGATATCATAGAGGAGCTGACGCCTTGAGCGAACCTGAGAGCTAGGAAGAGGTTAAAGTCAGGAGAGATCATAATTAGAAGTGAAAATATTGAGAAAGAAGCCAATCCAATTGAGAAA
>JAVQRZ010000300.1:0-3714 GCA_033582115.1 Candidatus Korarchaeum sp.
TCAAGAAGGAGAACCAGACATTTCTAGATGTAGTAAGTCTAGATGAAGCTAAGAGGTATTACGAAGAGGGGCACTTCCCTCCTGGGAGCATGGGCCCGAAGGTTCTAGCAGCGATCAGGTTCGTTGAGCGGACAGGTAAGATCGCGATAATAACTAGCTTAGATAAAGCCGTTGAGGCTCTAGATGGAAGGGCTGGAACTAGAATAATAGCTAAAAAGTAAATTAAATTTTAGAATCTTTACAACTTGAGAACGTCTTCATAGCCCTTCAAATCCAACAATCCGTGCCCTGAGAAGTTAAAGGCAATTACTTTACTCTCACCACTCTTTTTAGACCTTATTGCCTCATCTATAGCTGCTTTAATCGCATGGTTCGTTTCAGGTGCTGGAATTATACCTTCAGTCCTCGCGAACAACCTGCCGGCTTCGAACACCTCCTCCTGGGCGTACTCCACGGACCTTATCACACCTTTATGTTTCAACAAGCTCACAGTAGGAGCGGCCCCATGGTACCTCAAGCCACCAGCGTGAATAGGTGGTGGCACGAAGTCGTGGCCTAGCGTGTACATCATTATCAAGGGCGTTACACCTGCAGTATCGCCGAAGTCGTACCTGTACTCACCCTCAGTTAGCGATGGGACAGCAGAAGGCTCAACAGCGATGATGTCATAATTATCCCTACGAGCTAAGACCTCCTCTACGAACGGGAAGGTGAAACCAGCAAAGTTACTCCCTCCACCAACGCATCCTATTAGTACATCGGGCTTCTCCCCTATGAGTTCGAACTGCTTCTTAGCTTCCAGACCTATTATCGTCTGGTGAAGTAACACGTGATTGAGGACACTCCCCAACGAGTACTTAGCCTTCTCATCTTTCATAGCAGCCTCTATAGCTTCACTTATGGCTATTCCGAGAGACCCTGGATGCTCTGGATCTCTCTCAAGGTACTTCCTACCCACGTTAGTTCTATCGCTCGGTGAAGGAGTCACTTCGGCGCCGTAGAGCTTCATGACCAGCTTCCTGTAGGGCTTCTGTAGGTAGGAGATCCTCACCATGAAGACCAAAGCCCTTATCCCCATCATCATAGTAGCATACGAGAGGGCGCTTCCCCACTGACCTGCTCCCGTTTCAGTCGTTAAGTACTCTAATCCCTCTCTAGCCGCGTAGAAAGCTTGAGCGAGTGCTGTATTCAGTTTATGGCTCCCAGTCGGTGATACATCCTCTCTCTTGTAGTATATCTTAGCAGGGGTCCCCAGATGTTCCTCAAGTCTCCTAGCCCTGTAGAGAGGTGTTGGTCTCCCTATCCTCAGGTAAAACTCCCTAAGCTCCTCTGGAATCGTTATGTACTTTTCCTTTGAGAACTCTTGGTTGACACACTCCTCAGGGAATAGAGGGTAAAAGTCCTTAGGACCTAGCGGTTCCCTGGTCGCTGGGTGGATCGGTGGAGGGAGGTCGGGGATATCTGAGACAATGTTGTACCAGTACTTGGGGAGATCTTCCTTCTGAAGGTCTACTCTCAGCATGAGAGATCACCTCTCAGATTGTGTAATGAGACCCTAGCTGAGAATACAACGTGCGAAGGTACTTGGACTAGAATCAGGGAGAGATAGGATACCTCAGAGCCAAACTAAATCCCCCATGCTTACACCTCCGTGAGGTATGGGGTGTGCCAGCCCATCCTTTAAAAAAGTTCTCAGCGATAGGTTCCACAGTAATCTCTCTATTGAAATTTTTGATATTTCTAACTTCATGATATAAACTTAAATCAAATAACTCGAACATCGTTAATGATATGATGACATCCTTCCTTTCATATTCCAACGATTTTTAATCTTCTTTCCCTCATTAAGCCTAATGGTCGGCTATAGACTAGCTGAAATAGCTGAGAAACAGCTCCATCTCATAATAGCAGGATATTGGGAAGCTGTGGATCCCGATCTGATCGAATATCTAGAGGAAGAGCTTGGAGACAACCCTCGAGAAGATCCCGTTGGGGTTGCCTTCTGTCTTCTGAAGCTGGGTATCCCTCCGGAGAGAGCGACCTCTCTCCTTAACTGGAAGGATTTCGAGGCTTTCTGCACGCGAGGGCTGCAGATACACGGGATGGATGCTCTAGAGAGACTAAGATTCAAGCAAGGAAGTAAGAGGTACGAGATAGACGTCTTAGGAGTAGGAGGAGACGTGAACCTCCTGATAGACTGTAAGATGTGGTCAGCGAAGAGGAGATCAAGTAAAGTAGAGTATGCAGCAAAAGGGCATCTAGTTAAGGCGATGGCCTTCAATGAAGCGATGAGGTCCGGAACGATAAGCAGCTTAGAAAAGGAAGAGGGTAGGTCTTGCATAGTACCAGTCATAGTATCTTGGCTTGAAACTGGCCTTATGAGATCCAAGGAAGGAAGTGCTGTGGTGAGTTTGAGAAACTTCCCGAGGTTCTTGGAGTCTTTAGTCGAATTAGAGGAAGAGTTCTTGAGAATAGAAGCTGACTATAAAATCAGGATAAAGAGAGAAGTTCTTTCGCAGAGGAAACCACCTCAGAGATCCTAACAGTCTTTCTGATGTCCTTAGAATAGAGAGTCACTGTTTCCGTCTCCTCCTCAGAGGGACCCACGAAGGCTATTACCCTCACTCCCATCTTGTTAGCGTACTCCCTCTGACCTGATTGACTCCTCCTCATAAGATCCAACGAGGTGCTTATACCACCCTCCCTCAGCATATTCGCGACACGCCACGCGTACCTCCAGTTCTCCCTCCTGATGCTGACGACGAATACCTCATTGTAGCTCCTCTCGTTTAGGTTAAAGAGACCTAGCTCTAAGCCCGCATCGATCAACCTTTCCACACCTATGCTGACGCCTGTAGCGGGAACGTCTCTCCCGGAGTAGAGGGCTATGAGTTTATCATATCTCCCCCCACCCGCGAGCGAGCCTATCTTAGGCTCACTAACGCTAGTCTCAAACACGGGGCCTGTGTAGTACTCTAATCCTCTCACTAAGGAGAGATCTAAGATCAACCTACTGTCAGAGATTATTGAGAATATCTCCTCTAAGTGATCTAAAGCGTTCCTTACCTTCTCGTTTTTAAACCTTCGGTAGAGTTCTGCTACGTTGTTGAAATCCCCTCTGATCGAGATGAACCCCATTATACTCTCTATCATAGATTCATGAAGCCCTAGTCTCACCAAATCGCTCCTCACACCATCCTCCCCTACCTTATCCAGCTTGTCTATAACTCTATATATCGGGAGGGTGTTCGCTATCCCGAGCTCTTCCTCAAATATACCGGTCAGGAGTCTCCTGTCGTTAATCCTCACAAGGAAGTTCTCAAAGTCGAAAGCTCTCATGACATCTATATTAACAGATATGACCTCGGCATCGGCTTCAGGGTAAGGGCTTCCAACTATGTCAGCATCACACTGCCAGAATTCCCTGTACCTCCCCCTCTGGGGCTCCTCATGCCTCCAGACCATTCCAATATGGTACCTCTTGAAGGGTAGCGGGGTATCAGGATGCATCGCGATGTACCTAGCTAAAGGGAAGGTCAACTCGTACCTTAGAGTGTACCATTCCTTACTGAAGAAATCCGGGAATATGAACATCAGCCTACTCTCTGCTTCCTCACCTAACTTCCCTTTCACAGTCTCCCAGTACTCTATAGCCGGAGTCTCAAACGGATCGAAACCATATCGCTTGAAAGTATCCTCTATCTTCCCTAGTAC
>JAVQRZ010000301.1:0-3414 GCA_033582115.1 Candidatus Korarchaeum sp.
AGTACTTGAATATGCTCCTAGAGACCCATGAGAAACCTGAAACGATGATCCTGTAGTATATAGCATTTATGAACCACCTGTCGTAGAGGAAAGAGTGCACAGCTTTACTGAAGGACCCTTTAGTTAGATCCACAGCTCTACCACGATCAGTGAGGTAGAGGAAACCTGCAAGCAGGATGCTAGCAAGCACCATAGATAGAGAGATCGCTAGGAGACCCATATCTAAGTGTATCTCTGGGTGAAAGTGCTCGTGTATCCCGAGCACGCTCCCACTCATACTACTCATGAGCTTGGGTCCGAGGAAGGGCCACGTTAGACCTAATAGGAATGAGATCAGAGCTAGAACGAAGTATGGAAGGAGCATCAGTGGATGAGCCTCGTGGTGATGTCTATTGTGATAATAGTGCTTCGGCTCAGCTAGGAATGTCATTATCACCATCCTAGTAGAGTAGAAAGCAGTGAGACCAGCTGTCACTAGAGCCAGAAGGAAAGATACGAGTACTCCTGATTCCTTAGCTACCTCTAAGACCAAGTCCTTCGTCCAGAACCCCATGAACGGAGGAACTCCCATCAAACTCAGAGCCGCTAAGCTCATAGCCATGAAGGACCACTTCATGAAGCTCCATAGACCCCCCATATCGTCTATGAACCTAGAGTGCACAGCGTGTATGACAGCACCAGCCACTAGGAAGAGCGACGCCTTGAATATAGCGTGGCTCATCAAGTGGGAGAAGCCAGCTATGAAGCCAACTGGGAACTCAGTTATTAAGCCAGCTGACCCTATGGCTAGGAACATGTAACCGAGCTGCGAGGCTGTCGAGAAAGCCAGTATCAGCTTCAGCTCCCTCGATACTAGAGCTTGGGATGCCATCATGAAAGCGGTGAAGGCTCCTATCAGCGATACTGAGGTGAAGAAAGCGTGTACTTGAGGCTCAGCTATCGGAACCTCGTGAGCCGCTAGGACGAATATAGGAGAGAACCTCAGCAGGAAGTAGACTCCCGCTTTGACCATTGTTGCAGCGTGTATAAGAGCGCTAACGGAGGTGGGACCCGTCATAGCTGTCACGAGCCACTCATGGAACGGAAACTGAGCCGACTTAGCGAAAGCCCCTAGCGAGAATATCAAGAGGAATGGGAACAGCAAACCGCTCTGAGCGAGTGGTTGAGCCCACTCAACAGTTCTCTCTGATAGCTCCGGAAGGGAGAAAGTGTGGGAGAGATAGTAGAGGGCTCCTATACCCATCACGAACCCTACGTCCCCAAGTCTGGTGAAAACTATAGCCCTTAACCCGCTGTGACTCGGTGTGAACCACATGGGGACACCTAGAGCCTTCCTTCCTGTATCCCCGACGCACCTCTCTTCCTCATCGGTGTACCAGTGGCCTATGAGGGCATAGGAGGCTAACCCAGTCCCCTCCCAGCCCAAAAACATCGCTATCAAGTTATCGGCTAGCACTAGCAGGAGCATGCTACCTACGAAGAAATCGAAGAAGAACCAGTACCTAGTGAGACCCGGGTCCCCTTCCATGTACTTCAGGCTGTAAGCCGCTATCAGAAAGCTCAACCAAGCTACTATGAGGGACATGTAAGCGCTTAACGAATCCACGTAAACCCCTAGGGAGATTCCTAAGCTGTTCACCCAGCTGTAAGATATGTGAATCGGTTTCCCTGATGAGAGGAATTCCATTAGGGTCAACGTTGAGGACAAAGCTGAGGCTAGTATCGCTAGAACAGCTACTACGTCCCTCGCTCTACCCGCTCTGCTCAGGATCAGTGAGAGCACTGCCCCAACGAAGGGAATCGACCAAGTTAGCATAGCGTACATCCGCTTCACCCTAGCAGGAGCTTAAGGGATTCTACCATAGGGTCTATGAGTAATTGAGGCAGTAGGAAGAGGACCAAACCCATGGCTGCTACCACTATCATCGGACCGAGCAGATCATACCCAGCCTCCCTAGCGTGCTCTGCAGCTTCTGACTCCTTACCGAAGAATATCCTCCTCATCGTGATGAACGAGTAAGCTGTCGACAGGCCTATGCCCACTAAGAGCAGAGCTACTACACTCACGAAGTGTCCTATCCTCATCGAGAAGTCAGCCACTCCAGCTACTATCAGTATCTCGCTCCACAGCCCCAGTGAGGGAGGCACGCCAGTTATGTGCATGAAGCCTATTAGAGCTAGAGCTGCTGTTAAGGGCATCTTAGAAGCTAAGCCTCCCATCTTGCCTATGCTCCTCAGACCGTGCAGCTGTGTTATCAGCACGCCTGCTGTAGCGAATAGAAGGGCCTTCCCTACTGCGTGAGCTGCGTAGTGCAGTAGGGCTCCTGTCATACCCAACGAAGTTATGCTCGCTATTCCCATCAGTAGATATCCCATTTGAGAGACGCTGGAGTAAGCTAAGAACCTCTTGAAGTCGTCTTGGGCTAAAGCCATCAAACCGCCGTATATTATCGTCAGTAGAGCTAAACCCAGTAGGTAGGGAGCTACAAGTTCGAACTCGGATGGGAATAGCGCGTAAGCTATTCTTATGAGAGCGTAACCAGCTATCCCTATTAGGTTAGGTGAGAGTAGGGCTGAAACAGGAGTAGGAGCTTCAGCGTGAGCGTAGGGTAGCCATATGTGGACCCCAAAGACAGCCATCTTAACGAAGAGCCCTATCAGTATCGCTATGAAGACTGGAAGTCTCATAGCTTCGGGCAGCACCTCCCCCAGCCTTAGGTTCGCTGTAGCTCTGATAGGGTTGTAGAAGTCGAAGGTACCTGCGTTCAAGCCTAGGAGGAGCACACCCACTAGGAAGGCCAACGCGCCTACGTGCGTCCATATGAGGTAGAGCAACGCTATTCTCTCCCTCCTTCCGTAGCCATAGAAGGCGATTAGAAGGAAGCTAGGAAGTAATGAAACCTCTAGGAACAGATAGAACTCTATTAAGTTCGTTGAGAGCACCGTTCCCATCATAGCCGCTGAGAACATGACGTAAAGCATGAAGTAAACTCCCCAACTCGCAGGCTTATGTCCTTCCCTCTCCATCTCCTCGAACCTGTGCTCCATGTACCTCAAGGAGTAAACTGAGATCATTGATGTCACCAAGCCTATGGAAATAGCTACTGGAGCTGATATTGCATCTAAAAGCATCGAGAAGTTCCCTAAAGTCGGATTACTAAGCACTATAGGATCGAGGACGGGCTCCCTTAATCCTGTGATGAACGTTAGCCAAGTGACTACAGCTAAGGGGATCATTAAGAGCAGCGTGGAGAGAGCGGTCAATACCTTCTTACTCGCATCGATTAGAGGGAAGAGTAGAGAGATCAGGATGGGAATTACAACCGATAGGAACATCACAGGGACTCCTAGAATCATGATCCTACCCCCTGAACTTCCTCAACTCGTAGGTATCAAGAGTGCCCTTCATACGGA
>JAVQRZ010000302.1:0-6732 GCA_033582115.1 Candidatus Korarchaeum sp.
GACGATAGCTGCAGGCACTGGAGCTATATGGGCTTACATAGGTATAGTGTCAGCTGTGTTCGTCGGAGGAGAGATGAAGTCCCCAGGGAGATCACTATTCATCTCCCAAGTCCTCGGGACCCTCATAATATTAGCTTACTACATAACGCTGCCTTTCCTCGTCTACACAGCTTATGTAGTACCTCAGGAGGTACTGGCCAAGGTCCCTGGCGCACTGGACTATCTGGCTAAGCAGGGAGTACCCACCGATAGGGTCTACTTCACCGCCCTGTACAACTACCTAATGAGAGCTGATGCCTCGGGAGTAGGTGCTGAAGGTGTCGCGAGCCTCTTAGGGGTTCCTGCAACTCACTTACTGCCTCCCAGGGTGGTGACCTCATTCACGATACCTCTGGTGCCTAGAGGTATGGAATGGCTGCAGGTCCTCAACGGTATGCTGGTAGGTATAGTACTGCTAAAGGACATACCGGCATTCTTCGTAGTTGCCAGCAGGATGATATTCGCTTGGGCCTTCGACAGGTTCTTCCCTGAGATGTTCGCAGCAGTCGACTCCAGGTTCCACACACCCTACTGGGCTGTCACCTTGACGATGATAGGCGGTCTGGCTGGCGTGGCCCTCACCGCAGGAGGAGATTGGGCTGCTGCAGCTGACACAAGCAACTTATACCAGTTCGCTGTGATGTTAGGTTGTTTATCCGCTGCTGTCATACCCTACTGGAGGAGGGACCTCTACGAGAAGTCCCCGTACAGGTGGGAGATAGCTGGTATACCAATATTGACGCTCCTCGGGCTCTGGGGATGGGCTGCTAACTTCTTCTTCTTCTACGTGACGACTCATGAGGTATTCTACTACTGGGGCGCTTACACGACAGATATACCGCTACAGCAAGCCACCTGGATGGGAATAGGAGCTCTGATATTCGCTGTTTACCTAGCGTTCAACACTAAGAAGGGCATAGATGTGAAGACCATATACACGGAGATACCTCCGGCTTGAGAGCCCTCACTCTCTATCTTTTTGATTTTTTTAATATTGGATTTCCTCTCGCTCGCGATAAGCATCAAGGTTCTGATCGATATTGAAATACTTGGGAGTTAAGTGAATTAATCTGCTCTCCTCAACTTCCTTATCTCTGCTCTTATCCTAGCTATGGAGTAGAGCTGGAAGGAAGCTACGATTAGGAGTATCCCCAGGAGGAGTGAGGTCAGTGATATGAAGACCATCGGCAGGCTGAAATAATTAGTGGACAGGTAGAGGTTAGCTGCCCAGAGGCCGAAGTGGATGCTGACCGCGAGTAGAATTGCTCCAGGAACCCCTAAGTAAGCTAGAGGTCGCTCTTCAAGTACTATCCTGAGTATCGTAGCTATTAACTCGGAGAAGTGAGTTACAGGGTTCTTAGAAGACTTGCTGTTCACGTAACTCACTACTGCAGGTACTTCAATTACCCTCAGGCCTGAGCTACTCGCTTCCTTCAATATCCCTAAGCTGACTCCCATCCCCCTCTCCACAGCCCCCTGAGCCACCTCTAGGGCCCTTCTGGAGTAAGCTCTCATCCCACTCTGCGTATCCGCGACCTTCAAGCCGGTAGCCCTCCTCCCGAGGATGTTCAGCAATCTCAGAGCCAACTTCCTGAACGGAGAGATGCCGGGCGTCCTACCGCCGCTCACGAACCTAGATCCGATGACTAAATCAGCGATACCTTCCTCTATGGGTTTTATTAAAGCTGGGATCAAGTCCGGATCGTGTTGACCATCAGCATCGAGTGTCACAGCTATGCTGACGTTCACCTCAAGGGCTTCCTTGAATAGAGTGAGGAGAGCTGCCCCATAGCCCATGTTCCTCTCGTGCTTGATGACGTAAGCACCTAAGCTCCTCGCTACCTCGCTCGTCAGATCCGTCGACCCATCGTCGCACACTATTACTAGGTCAACGTGTCTCCTAGCCTTCAGTATGACAGGAGCTATCCTTGACTCCTCGTTGTAAGCGGGTATGAGCGCAGCTTTCATCAAGAGGCCTAAGAGGAGTAGGATATAAAGGAGCCCCATTGCAGTTCTTATGCAGACACATCGCAGCCCGTGGGGTGAATCTTCAATCCTCACTCGCTCCTCCTTGCCGGCTAGGATCTGCACTGCGAGATAGAGTTCCTCATTGAAAGTTTTTATGGCGATTCCGTGAGATGGACACGGTTAGGTCATGAGCCTAAAGCAGGAGATACTTCGCTTACTCAAGGAGGATGAAGAGTTCCGTTATACTGTAGCTGGACTCCTAGGCTTACGAGAGGTAATAGAAGAGCTTAGGAAGCTCAGGGAGGACTTCAACAACTTCATGAAGCTCGAGAGTCAACGCTGGGAGGAAAACAACAGGAGGTGGGAGGAGAACTGGCGCCGTTGGGAGGAGAATGCGAAGCAGTGGGAGGAGCAGTTCAGGTTCAACAGGTGGCTAGCTAACGCCTTGATAGAGATAAGGGACTCGCTAGGTGGTGCTTATGAGTACTACACAGCCAACTGGGTGAGGATCTGGCTGGAGGAGAGGGGCTTTCGGTGCGAGGTAAGGGTTAATGTCAACATACCTGTTGATGGATTCAAGGAGCTTGACGTCGTTTGCTTCGACCCTCTCGTGATTGGTGAAGCTACCGTATCCATTAAAACTATAGAAGGGGCTGATCGAGAGCTCAGGAAACTCCTAGAGAACGTGGAAGCCACCGAGAGGTTCCTGGGGAGGAAGGCTTACGCTAAGATCCTAGCCGTTGAGAACGCTCCGGATGAGGTCGCTGATTACATAAGGAGGAGGTGTGAGGAACTCGGTATCTTGCTCATATTCGGGAGAAGCTATGGGTGACGGGTCATCCGATCGAGAATTAGGGTCTCACATCGCTTCACACATCCGTGGGCGCGATCCTCGGGATATCTTCTCCATCCTCTTCTCAGATGTTAGGGGGCCTTTAACAGCTCGCGGTGACTTCTCAAGGTCGGTAAGCGCTCTTCAGGGTCCGATCGGATGAGAACTTCGGTGACTAAGCTGATCTCTCCATCAACCGGATAACAGGACTTGCAGGGAGATCTATGATGAAATTCCCCTTCGAAAAGCCGGCGATAAGGGCGTGACGGTGATCCGTCCTTAAAGATCGAAGCTAACCTCAGCGATCTCACGAACTTGAGGTTAATTGGTGACCTAAAGCTGCTTATATTATACAAGTGAACAGTCCACTACGGGTTGTATCCGTAAGTAGGGACCAACTTATAGGCTGGCTTCTCCTCCTCATCTCAACCATCGCGATAGTATCCTACGGGTATATCGTTTTCTACGGTGGTGAAGCAGCGTGTTACTGCTAAAGATAACCGCGTTCATTGCGATAGTGATAGTTTTCAGTATCCTCTGGTGGATAGGGTACATACTGGCCATTATCTTCCCACTGAGATCTACTGATGAGGTGAAGAGAGAGATAGAGGAGGAATTGAGGAATTTGGGGGCCGGAGAGGGCGAGGAGATCAGAGAGACGAGTGAGAGAAGAGACACAGTGTATTGATCTCGTCACTATCATTATGTTAAATTATTTAATTATCATGGGTTTTATAGAAAATAAGTCGAGATTATAGAGAGCATTATTAATAATTTTAACCATTCTAAGATCTATCGCATAACCTTTAATCTAATCTTTTCTAATATGCAGACTTAGAGAGTGCTTAAGAAGACGGAGAGCCTTCCGTAATGTCAGTAATCAATAGTAGCTGATTCCAGTGTCCCTAGTATCATCAGCGGGGATTGTTCAATATCAAGCTCGAGTATCTTCACCCGAGGACCTCATAAAGCTTAAGTGTTAAGTTAGGGGGAGCGTGATCTACTGAGGTTCCTGTGCTCCCAGCTCTCCTCAAGGACGAGTTGGACTGGAGTTACATGAAGGAGATCGTAATGAGTTTGAGTTGAGTCTCAAGACTTCCTAATTCCCTCGATTAGCCCTGTGAAAATCGAGAAGGAGCTTAAGAAGATGATCGGGGAGTCTTATCAGCTTTAAATAATGCCCCTCAGGCTTAAGCGGTGTTTACTTGAGGCGTAAGGACAAGGAGATAACAGACATTAGGGAGATCGAAGAGGTGATCAAAAGGGCTAAAGTATGCAGATTGGCTATGTGCGATGGTGCTATCCCTTACTGCATTCCAATGAGCTTCGGTTACCGTGATGGGAAGATATACGTTCACTCAGCTAGGGAAGGGAGAAAGCTAGAGGTGTTGAGAACTAACAACGTAGTTTGCTTTGAGTTGGATATCGATGTAGAGCTGATAAGAAGGGGTAAGCCGTGCAACTGGACTATGAGTTACAAAAGTGTCGTAGGATTAGCTGAAGCTCATTTCGTTACTGATAAGGAGGAGAAGAGGGAAGCGTTGAATTGCATAATGGAGCACTACTCAGGGGAGAGTTATGATTTCTCAGATGAAGAGCTGGAGAGAGTGGAAGTCATAAGACTGGACGTTAGGGAGATCAGGGGGAAGAGGTCCCCTTAGGTTATATGACCTCAGGGGAGTACTTCCTCCAGGTAGCTTGAGGGTCCTCCCTTAAGAGCTTCATGGCGTAAGGTAATTTCTCCAGTATGTCCTGAGCTGTCATACCATCCTCTCCTTTCTCTTCAGCAGCTAGATCTCCAGCTAAACCGTGAACGAAAGTCCCCATCCTCACAGCATCCTCTAAGCTCAGGCCTATCCCCTTCATAGCTGCTATAGTACCTGTGAGCACGTCACCGGAGCCAGCTGTTGCCATGCCGGAGTTCCCGGTCATGTTAACGAAGATCCTCCCATCCGGAAGGGCTATTAAGCTGTGAGCTCCCTTCAGTACGACGAAGCATCCGTTCTCCTCAGCGAAACTCCTCGCTACTCTGATCTTATCCTTCTCTATCTCTTGAGCCGAGAGACCGGTGAGCCTAGACATCTCACCCACGTGAGGGGTGATCACAGTAACCCTTCTCCTCCTCAGGATACCTATATCCTTGGAGAGAGCTGTTATACCATCACCATCCACTATGACCGACGTGTCTAATTCCTCCAATAACTTCAGTATGAGCTCTTGAGTCTCCTCGTTTGTAGATACCCCTGGGCCTAAGGCCACTACATCTATCCCCAGATCCTTCACTAACTTTAGTATGAATTCTAGGTTCTCCTTTGCTATCGACCCGTACTCGTTCTCCTTCAGCGGGATGTAGACTACCTCGCTCGCTCTAGATGCTATGAACGGTACTATTGAGCTAGGGGCTGCTAACCTAGAGTAGCCTCCCCCAGCCTTGAGGAAGGAGAGTGAGACGAAGTAAGGAGCACCATAATAATTTTTAGAGCCAGCTACAGCTAGAAATTTACCGAAGGTACCCTTATGCCCCCATTTCAACCTCTCAGGAAGCTCGATAGGTGAGTTGAGCTCTACCTTCAGGTCAGCATAAGTCTCAGGCGGGTAGGATATGTTGCAGACGAAGAGCTTACCGCAGTAAGCGTAACCCGGGTAGAGAACATTACCGTACTTAGGGAGCCCGAACGTGATCGTATATGAAGCTTTAACAGCAGTCCCCCTAGGCATCGCGTCATCTCCGTTCACCCCTGATGGTATGTCTATCGAGAACACGGGCTTTCCTGAGGAGTTTATCTCCTCTATTACCTCCTTGTTTAGACCCTCCACCTCTCTAGACAGACCAGTACCGAAGATCCCATCTACTATAGCTTCAGCCCAGTCCAAGCACTCCCTAGCCTTCTGAACCCCCTCCTCGTAGACCTTAATGATCTCAAGCCCTATCCTCTCAGCTATCACGTAGTTCTTCAATGCAGCGCCCTTGTACTTCGCTGGTTCGCTGAGTAGGAGCACTTTAACTGACCCTGACCTCGAGTGAAGCTGCCTCGCTACCACTAGGGCATCTCCTCCGTTGTTGCCGGGGCCAGCAAAGACAGCGAACCTCCTTCCAGCTATCCCGAACTCCCTACCTATCAAGTAGGTCACAGCGAGACCTGCGTTCTCCATTAGCAACTCCTCATCTATCCCGTAGACCTCTGAAGCTACTGAGTCGAGCTTCCTTATCTCATCGATGCTACACACCTTCAATCCAATCCCCAAGGTTAACTCTTCTTACCCTAATTACCTTTAATGCTTAAATTCTTGTTAACACTGTTAATCACGATGGCGATGCTCAAGGTGGAGAACCTCACGGTCAGGGTAGGGGGTAAAGAGGTACTGAATGAAGTTAGTTTAGAAGTCGGTGAGAGCGAAGTAGTTGCCTTGCTTGGACCTAATGGCTCAGGTAAGTCGACTTTGCTGCACACGATAATGGGTAAACCAGGCTACGAGGTGGTATCAGGTAGGATAATGCTTGATGGTTTGGACATCACTGACTTGAGCCCCTCTGAGAGGGCTAAGTTGGGGATAGGCATCATGATGCAACTGCCTCCCGCTTTAAGGGGTGTGAGACTGAGGGACCTATTGAAGAGACTCTCTAATATCTACGGGGCTGATATGGATCACCTAAGGAAGTTCGCTGAGGAGCTGAGGGTCTCTAACCTCTTGGATAGGGAGCTGCATAGAGGCTTCAGTGGGGGCGAGATGAAGAGAGTTGAGCTCCTCCTACTCGCAGCTCAATCCCCTAAGCTAGCTTTACTAGATGAACCTGATTCCGGAGTTGATCTCGAGAGCCTCCCGGTCCTCGGAAAGGTGATAAATGAGATAATAGAAGCTCCTGATAGTAGGGCTAAGGAGAAGAGATCTGC
>JAVQRZ010000303.1:0-12015 GCA_033582115.1 Candidatus Korarchaeum sp.
AGTTCGGGTCTGTTATCCAGTAGTAATTAGCGATCAAGTTCACTATGAGGGATAGAACACCTAGTACTGTTATCACGGGGACTCCAGCTACCTTCCAATTTACCTCTGATCTCTCAAACATGTCCTTCCTCAAGTAAGGGAAGAATATAGCAGCTAACGACATTATGATGACTGAGAAGGAGAGCGCCATTATGCTGGAGATCACTTGTAGCTCTGGTACGAAGATTATAGCGAAGAGGAAGACTTCTGCTATTAGGAAAACTGTAAGTAACGCATAGATCGGAGATTTGAACCTCTCACTTACCTCAGCGAACTTCTCGGGGATCAGCCTATCAAACGACCAAGCGAAGAGCAGTCTGCTATCGTTCAGGAGGTTCTGGGCCATGTACATCCAGCCTAGGAAGATGAAGCCCAGGTTCGCCCATAAGTTAAGTAGAGGATTCTCTATTATCAAGAACGCTAGAGTATTGAAGTAAGGTTGAATCGGTATCGTTAAGTTCTCGGGGGGATTGTAGAATAGGTAAGAGAAGGCTGAGAAGAACTCTATCCCAATGGCTTTCTGAAGGAGAAAAGCTATTAATACTGTGAGACCTCCTATGAACGCTAGTCCACCAATCCCTCCTAATACCTGAGTCCTCCTGACCTGAGCTACCTCACCCGCTATGAAAACAGTTCCCATAGTCCAGGGGACAGCTAGATAGGCTGCTGGGAGCACTTTTATGAGGTGCTCTAACGTGGTTCCGTAAACTCTCTCAGGTCCCCAGCCTAATCCCTTAGCAGCGTCTATTACCGCGTTGTACGTATCTGAGGCTCCAGTGTACTGACTCATCAGTTTGTTGAGTGTTGAAGCGTAGATAGCGGGATCGCAGAAGGCTAAGTAGACCAAGCCTATCAGAATCCCTATCGCGCCCACTACGAAAGTGATCAGTTGCACCTTCAGGAACTTCCTGAGACCGAACGAAGTTAGGAGGAGGAACGCTACCATTACAAGAGTACCGACGATCAGAGAAGGGATCGGATTTGCTAGTTCCTCTCCAAGAGATACTAGGGGAGCGTTGTTCGTTGCAAGTCCTAAAGTCATGAGCATAGTAGAGAGAGCAACGCAAGAGAAAGTGTACCCACCGAATGCGAACCAAAATGCTAACCAGATGAACCAGTTCCAACTGGAGATGAAGCCCAGAAGTGGGTGCAGTGCCCTACTTATTATCACATAATCTCCACCGCTCCTAGGCATCGCTACTGACATTAGAGCATAAACTAAGACCTGGAATGCGAACAGGACTGTTGAGATGACCAATCCGGGTACTAGAGCTTGAGCTGGAACTACGTAGAGAGCTACCAAGTAGACGAAGACGAGCGCTGTGAAGTATGCAGTGAAGTAGACGTTGTATATGAAGGAATCCTTCGGATAAACTTCCCTAACGAGACCGGAGGACCTCCTTATGAAGATCGTTGGTGCCTCTCCCATACTAACACCTGGGGGTGGTCGAATGTCCGAAAGTGTATAATATAAATAATAAGCTTCGAGTTTCGATGGAAGGCTGGGACATTAGATAACAACCTTATCACTTCAAGTCGAGAAGAGATCACTTATAACCTACAAGTAGGAATCCAGGTCAGCGAGAGAAGTTTCGCTGAAATTTCCTATGAAGATCGCATTCGCATAGGTTCGAGGTGCAGTGAGCACGATAGGATATTGCTTCTATCAAAGGAATCCTCTGATATGAGAGATCCTCGAGGAGAAGGGAGTCCCTCCAAATATACCACCTTACCACTTCGGTAAAAGAACTCCAAATGAGTGGTTACCCTCTAAGTGGCCTTCTGAGAAAGCTAACACGCAAAAAGCATAAATTGTGCGTGATTATCACAACTTATGTCAAATGAACTCGCTATAGTTACAGTGCTGGGTGTTGATAGGCCTGGCATAGTAGCGGAGATATCTTCGGCTCTGGCTGAAGCTAACGCTAACATCATAGATATATCGATGACTGTGCTCAGGGGGTTCTTCTCGATGATAATGGTAGTGGATATCTCGAGGAGCGAGTTGGAGCTCAATACCCTCAGAGAGGAACTGGAGAGGAGGGGGGAACGTGTAGGCGTCAAAGTCCTAGTGCTTCATGAGAGCGTGTTCAGGTTCATGCAGAGGGTGTGAAGATGCCTAAGTATGATGCTAGTGAGATATCGGAGATAGTGGAGATGCTCTCCTTCCAGAACTTAGACGTGAGATCAGTTACCTTAGGCATCAGCTTGCTCCCAGCCCTGAGGTATGAGGACTTAGCTGAGGGTGTCTACAGTGTGATATCCGAGAGGTCCTCGAGGCTCAGTGAGGCAGTGGAGAGGGTATCCAAGAGGTTAGGGGTCAAGGTCGTGACCAAAAGAGTAGCAGTAACTCCTGTTTGCGACTTGATAGAATCTAGGGCTTTGGATTTAAAGGAAGCTGAAAAGCTAGGGTTGAGGATAGCTGAGCAATTGGAGAGAGCTGCTAAGGAGCTTGGAATAGATTACGTAGGAGGATACGCTGCTTTCGTAGACTCCGGATTCTCCTTGGGAGATTTAGGTGTTATCCAATCGATACCTGAGGCTCTCTCGATGACTGAGAGGGTTTCCTCCTTAGTTAATACTGCTTCGACGATCCACGGTATAAATCTGGATGCTGTCTCGATGATGGGTGATGTAGTCAAGAGGACCGCTGAGCTGAGTGGTGGTAGAGGGTGCGCTAGGCTTGGAGTCTTCGCTAATGCTATTAGCGGTATTCCCTTCATACCCGGAGCCTTCCACGATAGTAGGGAGAGTGATCCCATCATAAACGTCGCTATAAGTGGCCCTGGAGTTGTGGAGAGCGTCGTAAAACTCGCTGAAGAGAGAGACCTGAGGGTTGTTCACGATTCGATAAAGAGGGCTGCCTTCAAGATAACTAGGTTGGGTGAGCTCGTGGGGAGGGAGGTAGCTAAGGAGATGGGGGTTAGGTTCGGGTCCGTCGACCTGTCGCTAGCCCCTACCCCAGCCGTAGGTGATAGCGTAGCTGGCGTGCTCAAAGCCATGGGGGTGAGTGATGTCGGGGCTCCGGGGAGTGTGCTAGCCTTAGCCGTACTGACCGATGCTGTTAAGAAGGGAGGTGCAATGGCTACGTCATCGGTCGGAGGGTT
Source organism: Candidatus Korarchaeum sp. (assembly GCA_033582115.1). Classification (GTDB taxonomy): domain Archaea; phylum Korarchaeota; class Korarchaeia; order Korarchaeales; family Korarchaeaceae; genus Korarchaeum. Next base: position 3,147 of record JAVQRZ010000303.1, read on the forward strand.
AAGCGGGGCTTTCATACCCGTGAGCGAGGACTCCGGGATGGCTGAAGCTGTCAGGAGAGGTTCTTTAAGCTTGCAAGCATTGATGGTGATGGCCGCTGTCTGCAGCACAGGGTTGGACATGATACCCATCGCTGGAGATACTGATAGTAGCGTGATCTCAGCGATAATAGGGGACGTCATGGCCTTGGGCGTGGTCCTCGATAAGACTCTAGGGGTCAGACTCATCCCCGTGCCGGGGGCTAAGGAAGGAGATGAGGTCCACTTCGGCGGGCTGCTGGGCTCAGCTCCTGTCCTAGGGGTCCCCAAGCTGGGATCGGAACGCCTACTAGCTAGAGGGGGAGTGGTCCCGCCCATGGTTAATAGACTCCTCAAGGGGTGAGGTGATGAGAGTACTAAGGTTCAAGATTAAGTACAAAGATGCTATCGCCTCAGGAAGGAAGAAAGCTACGCTCAGGATGGAGAGTGACTTGAAGCCAGGAGATTTGGTCACGATAGAGATCGGAAGGGAGAGATTAGGTGAGGCTCTGGTAAAGTGCGTCGAGGAAGTGAGGGTAGATGACCTCAGCGATGAGCTCGCTAGGGAGGACGGTTTCGAGAGCTTGAGAGAGCTCTTGATAGAACTCAAGTCGATATATGGTGATAAAGCCTTGAGGAGCGGGACTAAGTTTAAGTTGATAAGGTTGGAACTTCGAGGGGGTAAGGGTGAGCTTAGCGAGCTTCGTCCTACCTCAAGCTCAGAGGGTGGATAGGGAGCAAGACGTAGTGATAGTAGGGGGAGGTCCCGGGGGCTTAACTGCTGCTATCTACCTAGCTAGGTACGGCTTCAGAACTCTCGTGATAGAGAGGAGCGCACCTGGAGGTAAGGTCAACGTGAACCCAATAATAGAGAACTACCCAGGCTTCGAGTCCGTGAGCGGAGAGGAGCTAGCTAGGAAGATGCACATGCACGCTTTGAAGTACGGAGCCTCTATCCTCTCCCCTGAGGAGGTCATTAAACTCGATCTGAAGAGTGAATTGAAGAGAATCCACACGAGATCGGGAAGGGAGTTCCTAGCTAAAGCTGTAATAGTAGCTACGGGAGCTGAGGAGAGGAAGCTAAGAGTACCAGGGGAGGAGGAGCTCTTCGGCAAGGGGGTCAGCTATTGTGCTGTTTGCGATGGTCCCTTCTTCAAGGGGAAGAGGGTCATAGTGGTCGGAGGAGGGAACGCAGCTGTTACCTCAGCGTTGCACCTCTCTAGGATAGCTAGAGAAGTCACCTTAGTGCACAGAAGAGCTAGCATGAGGGCTGAGAGGGCCCTAGTGGATAAGCTGAAGGCTGCAGCTAACGTGAAGCTGAGGCTCAACAGCTTACTGATTAGGATCGTCGGGAGCAGTAAGGTAGAAGGCGCAATCCTGAAGGACCTGGATAGCGGTGAGGAGAGCTTAGTGGAAGTGGATGGGATCTTCATATTCGTGGGAGTCGAGCCTAGGAGCGATCTAGCTAGGGAAGCTGGCGTCGAGGTCGACGAGAGAGGGTTCATAAGAGTGGACTGTTGGCAGAGGACCAACTTAGCCGGTGTTTACGCTGTTGGTGACGTAACTGGAGAGCCGATGCAGATAGCTAAGGCTGTTGGGGATGGAGTGAGAGCAGCTGTAGATATAAACAGGGTCCTTGGAGGGGCTTAGCATCACATCACCATCACAGGGACCTTCCCGAACCTCCCCAAGATCACCTCCTCCCCCGGCTCAGCATCGACTAGTATTATCCTGACCCCTACCGTTCTCCCCTTGATGCGGCTTGAGGTCATTACATCGCCTATCAGCTTAGCTAGATCGCTCTTACTCACGCTAAGCGGAAGCACCACCATATCCAAACCTGCTAGACAGTAAGGAGTGAGTAGAGCTAGGCTCCTAGCAGTTATCTCAAGGCTCAGAGCTGCTTCCTTGAGCAGATCGTCCTCAGCCATCGGGAGCATGAGCTCATTGAACCCCAGTCTCCTCATGCCTCTTGACGCCTCCTCTATCCTTAGGTTGAGCTCAGCTATAGCTGAAGGCGTCCCAGGCCCTAGGAAGGGTGACCTAGCGAGCAGGCTCACCACCTTAGCTGAGCTCTCATCCATCCAAGGGCTGAGAGAGAAGTCCATCCCTAAGAAGGGGACCTCCTCCCCTAACTCAGAGACCGCTTCCCTCAACTCGGAGTGAGCTCCTCTGAAGACCCTTGAGAGAGCGTAACTGAGCGCACTCTCAGGCTCTTCGGCTTCCTCCAGTGGGCCGTAGAGGTCAGAGGGGTAGAGGAGGGAGAAGCTCACTCCAAAGGACTCAGCTTTCGTTAACGGGAAGTACGGACCTTCAGGAGGCTCCTTAGAGCTGAAAGCGAACATAGTAGCGTACTCAGGGCCTAGGTCTTCGGATACTCTGAATATGAACTCAGCTGCCCTCAAGAACTCAGTTGAGTCCGCTAGGGATATTGAGGTGAAGTAACCGGCCTCCAGCAATTTCCATGCTCTCTGAAACGCTGAGGAATCGTTCCCAGAGTAAACGGCCTTCAGCTCGATATCGACGTCATCAGAGGGCCTGCTGAGCACTACTCTAGCTGACATCGAGTCCAGCCTCTTGGAGAGCTTGAGCAGGTAGTCGGAGTAAGAGTGAAAAGCTTCCGGATCACTTAGGTGAAGGGTAACCGATCTGAACTTCATATTAAGAACGCTCGGTAGTGCATTTTAAAACCTTGGGTTCTCCTGAAGACTTCCTAGAGGTGCCTTCCAAACGACTCTTGAGGTCGCCAAGCCCCCCTTTGGGGATCAATTTTTTATAAGAGGCTGATGCTTACGCGAGGTGAAAACAGCTTGACTGATAGAGAGAGGATCAAGAGCTTGGCTATTGATATCATCACGATAATATCCTCCTACATCTTAGGGGTTTCAATAAGAGTCCTGCCTACGCTTAAGTATGGAACTAACCTGACAGCAGATGATCCACTCCTCCACTACAGGGTAACTGAATACCTAGTGAGGAACGGCCACTTACCTTCCTACGACCCCTTAGCTTGGCACCCCTGGAGCTTCAACCCTACTGAAGTGCTTCCGGTACTCCACTACTATACAGGGGCTATCATTTACAAACTAGCTTCCCTCCTCGGTTTCAATGACCTCTACACGGTCGTGATCTACATACCAGTCTTCTTCGCCCCTCTAGTCGTGATACCCCTCTACCTCGCATCTAAGGAGCTCTGGGGGAGGGGAGCTGCTATCACCTCTGCTTTCGCTATCTCCCTATCGTGGGCTTACCTCAGTAGGTCGCTAGCTGGCTGGTACAGACACGAGCAGTTCGCCATCCCTCTGCTAATGTGCTCCTTCTACTTCACGCTGAAGGCAATGAGGTCAAGCGAGGACTGGAAGGTGATAGCCTACTCAGGGCTCAGCGGTGCTTTCCTAGTCTATGCATCAGGAATCTGGGCCGGATTCAGGGCTTTATACGATGGCTACGCGCTCATAATGTTCCTCCTACTCCTCTTGAATAGGCTCAACTGGAGGAACGCTCTAGCTTTAGGATTACCACCCCTATACGTCCTTATCGCTTCCTTAGGAGCTCTACCTCACCTAGCTTACAGGAAGCTCTACATAAGCTTCGAGAGCACGTTAGTCTGGGCTTCTCTACTAGCAGCTCTCGTTTACTTAATCCTCCCCAGGTTGGGGCTTGAGAGGAGAAGGAGGGAGGCTTCAATCGTAATTGGAGCAGCTCTCCTAGCTGTGTTCCTCGGTTTGGGTATATACCAACCGCTCACGGGAAGATTGATGAGAGTCCTCTTCCCCTCTGTGAAGCTTCCCCAAGGTAACGTGGTCGAGACGGTAGCTGAGCACGGGGCTGGGGAGAGCTTCGAATCCTTCACGACGCTCCTGATACCTGCTTCGCTCGGTCTCGTCTTCATGATGGTAGAGAGGTTAAGGAGAGACGAGGAGCTCACCCTGACGATCATGACCTTCGTGTCCCTCTACTTCTCTATAAGCATGGTCAGGCTCCCTCCACTGGCTGCCCCATTCCTAACCCTATGTTCAGGCTACTTCACCCAGAGACTGCTGTTATTCTCGGAGCCCTACTTGAGGAAGGTTAGGGCTCTGGAAAGATCGAAGACTAGGAGAGGAGCTTCACTTCCGCTTATTAGGAAGTTAGCAATGCTTAAGGTACCCGTCCTACTGATGTCGTTCCTAGTGGTGTTCCCGGTGGTGCTGCAGGGACACATAAGGGAGTATAACGGTGAGTTCAGCAGTTACGTCTTCTCACATGAGGAAGCCTTGAACTACCCTCTGGGGTTCAGCGAGGGATGGATAGATGCTCTGAACTGGCTTAAGAACAACACTAAGCCTGGTGAGGTAGTTATATCTTGGTGGGACTACGGATACTGGATGCAGTTCGGCTCAAGCAAGGTGACGATGGCTGATGGTCTCACTATAAACTCGAGTCAGATAACGCTCATAGCTAAGGCCTTCATGGGTCCTGAGGAGAGGATGCTCGACTTAGTCAGCAGGTTCAACGCTAGCTACGTAGTTGTAGACGTACCTGCTGAGGTAGGGAGCTTCTCAGGAGGGGGAAAGTGGATGGCTATAGCTTGGATAGCCGGTCAGTTCCAGTACAGCCCTTACAGAGCTGATGAAGTGAGGAAGTGGCTAGCTCAAGATATGCCTAAGTTCTTCTACTACGACAGCACCAGCGGGAGGTACATACCGACTGACTACGCTTTGAACACAACGCTCTACAAGATGGCCCTGAGTTCGATAGGCTTTGGTAAGATGGACTACTTCGAGTTGGTTCACGTCGGGAAGAATCAGGGTTACGTTGAGGTAGCGATATTCAAGGTGAAAGGATGATGAGCAGAGCTCTCTCACACTTCGACAGGAGGGATCCTTTTGAGAGGGAGGTTTTCTCACGCTTAAAGGAGATTTTCCTCTCAGAAGCTGATGATGAGCATTTAAGAGCTCTCGAATCCTTCACCTTCGCCCTAGTGAAGCCAGATGCTTTCGCTAGAGGATTAGCTCCCGAGGTCATAGAGAGACTAAAGGACTCCGGCTTCACGATAGGAGCGATAAGATTAGCGGAAATGGATTCTGACATGATAGATGAGCTTTACATGTTCGTAAAACAACGTTACGCAGACTCCTGGTGGATAATGCCGAAGGTCTTCAGTCAAGCTCCTGTAGTCGCTATAGTGCTAGTGCGTGAGGAGGGTGACGCTAGCTCTAAGCTGAGGGAGGTAGTAGGGCCTACCACACCTGAAGCAGGTAAGCCGGGGAACATTAGGTACGACATGAAGGGGGCTAATAGGGCTCTTAACGTCATTCATGCAGCTGATGATCCAGCATCAGCCCTAAGGGAAGCTTTAGTTTTCTTCGAGATGGATGAGGTCTTAGATGCTATGCTTTCCAGCGAGGACGCTAGCTATGATTCAGCTGAGCTCTCACCTGAGGAGCCTGTAAGCCTCTCCAGGTGGGCTTGCTTCAATTCAGTGAAGGTAGAAGCGTTGGACTTCCTAGAAGCAGGGAGGTATGAGCTTCAGGAGGTTTTGGATAAGGAGGCTGAAGTCGTCTCTAAGGACCTCCCCCTGGACGATGAGAGGATCGCTTTGATGGATGTTGAGGCTCAGATATCGCTCAAAGCATCTAATCTAGTGAGGGAGCTTGAATCTGAAGCTATTAGGATCGCTAGAATGCCTGCAGACCCTTCAGGCAAGGGGAGACTTGGTGAGAAGATCGAGGATTCTATAACCGCTGTTAAGTTGATAGAGCTGCTGAGCGACGAAGTTAAACTGATGAGGGAGGACCGATTCGACATGCTGCTGCTGTCAGCACTATCGATGGGCTTAGTGGATTCTGAGTGGGATGAGGTGGTGCTTCACAGCACTTGGGCGGTGATGCCCCAGATGGTAAGCGACCTCAGAAGAGCAAATAAAGTAGTGATCACATCTTTAGAGGAAACTTAATATAGTTATAACCGCGTTAAAGCTCGATGGTTCTAATACAACCCTGCGAGATAATAGTGAGGACGCTCATACCTTCAGTTAGGGCAGCTATAACTAGAGAGCTCGTAGAGAAGCACGGGTTGAAGCAAGTTGAGGTAGCTAAGCTACTAGGGGTGACTCAAGCTGCTGTGAGCCAGTACGTGAGGGGGGCTAGAGGAGGGGTCTTCAACCTCAGCTGTGATGATGACATCTCCTCGGTAATAAGGAGGATAGCTGAGGGCCTAGCTGGGGGTAGCTTGAGCTGGTTGGATGCTTCCACGCTGACCTGTGAGGTATGCTACTTAGTCAGGAGGAGGGGTCTGTATAGGGACTCGAGGATCAAGCTGAAGGGGAAGTATGAGCAAGCCCTAGAACTCATCTGCAGGGATTACGATTCTGTGAGGGATAGTGGGGAGGGGCGGATCCCTACTTCGTAGACATCTCAGAACCAGACTTTTACAGGAAGATAAGGAAGAGCCCTGAGCTCTCTTATGATTTCTCATTCGGTCATACTACGACCTCACATTCAACCCCGTAGGCCCGACCTTCTCGAAGACGGGTGAGCTAAACCCGTTCAGCAACAAGAAGATAAGGTAGGCTATTAATGTACGCTAGTCACATAGTGGAGAGAACCCCGACGCAGGAGATGCTGAGGAACCCTCTGCACCCTTACACTAAAGCTCTTTTCAACGCTATACCAGATCCTGAGCCTGAGAATAGGCTGAAGTTCAGGGAGGTACCACCTGGAAAGCTCCCGAGTCTCTTAAATCCGCCTCCTGGCTGTAGGTTCAAGCCTAGGTGCCCTATAGCCGCAAACAAGTGTGATGAGGAGCCTCCTGAGTTTGAGGTGTTCGCGGACCACTTCGTTAAGTGTTGGTACCCGAAATGAAGCTATACTCTCGGTGGGAACCCTACTCTTCTTAATATCTCTCGTAGTACTACGAGTCACCCAGGTTAATGCTGAATGAGAACTTCTCCTCGGAGTGCGACGCTCCAAAGTCCTTCTCATTGATACCTCCCCCTACGAGCTCACTACATTACAATATCTCCTGTAAGTCCTCAGGACCTCTCGAATTAGCCCTTATCTTCTTAGACGAAGAGGGAGGCGTGCTCTCCAAGGTCAACCTATCGGGTGAGGGGAACATCCGATCAGAGGATCATGAGTACTTCACGAAGGGACCTAGAGAGGTCTGTCTCACACTGAGGCAGACAGATGAAGCTAGCTGCCGATTGAGGATACACTATGCTCACTTCGACAATAGGTTGCTCTTAACGATGATCGCTGTTCAACTCCTAACTTCAGCGCTAGCTATATCCTTGATATCCTCCTGTTACCTTATGTCCAGGAGGAGTGGAAGTCGAGCACCCCTTGAGCTCAGCTGAGGTCCTATGCATAAAAGTATATGCTCAACCTGATCCATAGTGGGGAAGTGATAATGAAACTTCAGAGGGGTGGGCTGAATGGCTCTGGATAGGATAACTGATGCTTTGATGAGCAAGGGCTTTCTGATAAAGAGAAGAGGGGACGGGAAGATCGAAGCTGAGCTGGGGGACGAGAAGGTGATAATAGACCCTCTATCCAAGGCATGGATTTACATAAGGGGAGAGGGAAAAGGTATTTTTGCTAAAGCTTTCTTCTCTTTGGAGGGAATACTGGAAAATATAGATAATTTAAGGAGCTAAGATATTAAAATTTATTTTTTTTAAACAGATTCACCCCTTATGAAAGCCTCAACTAGTTCCTTGGCAACGTAATCAGGGACCTGCTTAGGTGGGTGCTTGAAGAAGTACGAGGAGATACTGGCCAAAGGTCCTCCGATCCCCCTATCTATAGCTAACTTGACCGCTCTTATAACGTCCAAAGCGACTCCTGCTGCGTTTGGGGAGTCCATCACGCTTAGCTTCACATCCAAGCATGCCTTGAAGCCACCGAACTGTTCAGCCTCCATGTGAAGGTACATGACCTTCCTATCCCCTAGGAATGGCACGTAGTCGCTCGGCCCCACCCTAGCCCCTATCTGGTAGGGGACCATGCTCGTAACAGCTTCTGTCTTGCTTATCCTCTTCGATGTGAGCCTAGACTCCTCTATCATGTTCAAGAAGTCCGTATTGCCTCCTATGTTCAGTTGATAGGTGTTCGTTATCCTGAGCCCTCTGTCCACGAAGAGTCTAGCTAGCGTCCTGTGGACTATAGTCGCCCCCACTTGACTCTTGAAGTCATCACCGGCAGCTGGTACTTTCCTCTCCTCGAAAAGCCTTCCCCACTCAGGATCGCTCACTATGAACTCAGGTATTCCGTTTACGAAACCGACCCTAGCCTCTAGAGAAGCCCTAGCGTAAGCTCTACTAGCCTCATAGCTCCCTACTGGTATGAGGTTAACTAACACGTTAGCTCCACTCTCCTTTAGGACATCAGTTACGTTCACGCTCGGTTGGGAGTCGTCAACCTTGAACCCTTCGCCGTACCTGAAGTCCCTCATGTGAGGAGCTACACCGTCGAGCACGGGGCCCTTCATTACCTCCACACCTAACTTAGGAACTTCAGCGAACTTCTCAAGTACGTTAGGTGGTGAGAATATAGCCTCAGAGAGGTCCTTGCCTACCTTCCTAGAGTCGACATCAAACGCCGCTACGAACTCTATGTCAGAGATGTGGTACGGGCCGAACCTAACGTGCATTATCCCAGGAGCCCAACTATCGTCTGGAAGGTCTTTATACCTGAAAACTCCTTGAACTATAGCTGATGCAACGTTTCCTATGCCAGCTAGAGCTACTTTGACCTTCAATAACCACCACCTAGTTTCATCAGTCACGTTAGGATATAAAAGGGATCGTTAACTTCCCTCAAGGAATATATCCTTCTCTAGTTATTATTTACAAAAATCAGATCTTTTGGAA
>JAVQRZ010000304.1:0-2087 GCA_033582115.1 Candidatus Korarchaeum sp.
TCTGCTTAACTTCCTTCCTTCGACCGCCCTTAAGACAAGCTTATCTTTAGATATAGGGAGCATTCTATGGTAGGAAGAGAAGAACATACCTTCGTCCTTGAAGATCACGATAGATGCCGTCATGTAAGGGCCTGGCTCTCCCGAGTAATGTTTCAAGATAGGTAAGTCATTTAAAGTGAGCTTCGTCTTCTTCCACTTAGGTTCAGCCTCTAAAGGCCCTCTTACATCATTCAAGGCCTTCTTCATCCTCTCCTTAAGCTCCCTTATGGAATTCATCCCCATGGCGACTGCTAGGGTCTCCCTAGATGTTGCGAACCCTCCAAAAACCCTGAAAGGAGCTATTCTCCCATCTCTCAGCATGGGTCTCTCAACGAGAATTGCCTTCTTACCGTCAACTTTGATCATATAGGAAGCTATCTCATAATCAACTGAAGAGGGTCCTTCGAAGACCTCCAGGAGGTCTCTCTCCCTTAGGAGCTTTATAGAATCTCTTAGATCCATTAGACCTCAACACCTCCTGCCTTTCAGATAGTATGTGCATCAACTTCCTGTGAGTATGCTCTACTTAATATCTGCTTTTCCTTATATTCTTCAGGGGTCACCTAGGGTTTAATGAAATAGTCTTTCAATATGATATCGAAAAGTTAAAAGGTGAATTGTTAGGATACCCACCTCCGAACTAGCTTCAGCATTACCTCACTCAACATTTTAATTTCAATCACATTACTCCCGCTGGTGCAGTCCCATGTGGAAATTCGGTGCGAAGACTCACTATATCAATGAGCTGAGGGGCTTAGGAGATGGAATCAAGGTTAAGATATCGGGTTGGGTTCAGAGGAAAAGCGAGCTTGGAGGAATAGTTTTCGTGAGGCTCAGGGACTCCACAGGTTCTGTTCAGGTAGTGGTTAGGGAGGGCGAGGTACCCGAAAACGAGCTCATCGCAGCTAGGGGGGTCGGTATAGAGGCATCTGTGATAGTTGAGGGTAGCTTAAAGAGAGATCCGAGAGCTCCTACAGGGGTCGAGGTAATTGCATCAAGGTTCATCGTTTCAGGAGACTCTAAAGATTTCCCAATAAAGCCTGGAGTTAGTGAAGAGTTCCTAATGGATAACAGACACTTGCACATAAGGACGACGAGAATGAGGAACGCTCTGGTAATCAGGAAGGAAGTGATGAGAGCCACTGAGGAATGGTTCATAAACAACGGCTTCGTTAGGATAGAAGCTCCTACATTTGTTGGAGCAGCTGTGGAAGGAGGTGCTACATTGTTTGAAGTACCCTACTTCAACAGGAAGGCTTACCTCACTCAAAGCTCTCAGTTCTACCTTGAAGCTGCGATATTCTCCTTTGAGAACGTTTACACAATACAGCCCAGCTTCAGGGCTGAGAAATCGAGAACTAGGAGACACTTAACTGAGTTCTGGCATGCAGAAGCGGAGATGGCATGGGCTGATCTCAACGGTATGATGGAAGTCGTTGAATCGCTCGTGAAATACATCGTGGAGAAAGTTGTGGAGAGAGCTCAGGAGCATCTAGAAGAGCTAGGTAGGAAGATAGAACCGATCAAGGGGAGTTTTCCTAGGATAACCTATGATGAAGCGCTGGAATTAGCTAGGAAGAAGGGCGTCAAGATAGAGTGGGGAGAGGACTTCGGTACTGAGGTGGAGAGAGCTATATCCTTGGAATTCGATTCACCTGTCTTCGTCACCCATTATCCAAAGAAAGCTAAAGCTTTCTACCATAAGCAAGATCCTAAGAGACCTGAAGTAGTTCTTTGCGCTGATCTTTTAGCTCCGGAGGGAGTGGGTGAGATAGTAGGAGGGGGTCAGAGGATAGATAGCGAGGAGGAGCTAGTAGCTAGGATACTAGAGGAAAGGCTGGACCCGGAGGACTACAAGTGGTATATAGACCTCAGGAAGTATGGGAGCGTAACCCACTCAGGGTTCGGCTTAGGTATAGAGAGGACCATAAGGTGGATAGCAGGTCTTCCTCACATAAGGGATGCGATCCCATTCCCAAGGACTCCGACAAGGCTCTATCCCTGATCCTCGAGTCTTGTCTCCTTCTCATACACGAAAGGCGAGTTTA
>JAVQRZ010000305.1:0-3086 GCA_033582115.1 Candidatus Korarchaeum sp.
TCTGTAAGCTGTGAGCCAAGTGGCATCCATGAGGGCTAGAGGCAAGCCCGTCTCAGGATCGTTCAACACGAAGACTCCGGTTATGTAAGGAAGTCCCCTCTTAGGGTTCTCCGGATAGCCTGAGATCCACTTCAATCCAGCAGCATCACTTCCCTTCAAGTAGGCAGGCATCGCGTGTATGAATGAGTCTTTCCTAGGGTGTATACCAGGCTTAGGTGGCATCTCAACTAGCCTCATTCCCTTCTGCTTGAAAGCATCCTCAACAGCGTCTATAATTGAATCCAAACTTATACAGAGAGAGCTCACATCTTGGTAAGAGAGGTAGAGTATCTCATGCACCATAGCGATCAAGCACCAACTTCTAAGGAAAAAATATAATGGATTGCGGAAGCTTTTTTACTTAGGTCCCTAATAGCACCAATGGGATACTTGAAGTAAGGGAGAAGCTTGAGAGGTGGAGGAAACTCGAGCAGGAGGCTAGGGAGATAAGGAGAAGTGAGGCGGACTGGAGCTTCATAGAGAGCCAACTCCCGGTTAAGAGTAGCTTTGAAGCTCTACGTTGAGACTGGGGACATGAGACTAGCAGCTAAAGTAGCTGAACTCAACTTGGAGGAGTTCAGGGAATTGATGAGGAGAGCTAAGATACCCCTAGTGGTCTGATCATCTTTAAATTTGAGGGTCTCGTTTTTCTGTAGGGACCATGGAGCCACTGGAGGTTAGGATAGCTAAAGCCATATGGGCATCCACATCCCAAGACTGGTTGAATCTAGTTGATTCAGACACAGTAGTGGTGGGCGCAGGTCCTTCGGGTTTAACAGCAGCTAAGTACTTAGCTCAATCAGGACTTAGGACCGTAGTTTTAGAGAGGAGACTGAGCTTCGGGGGAGGTATAGGAGGTGGAGGGATGCAGCTCCGCAGGATAGTCGTGGATAAGAGAGCTACGCATATACTGGATGACTTCAAGGTGAGGTACAGCTACATGTCCGAGTACGATTTGTACACGCTCGACTCAGCTGAGCTGATGGCTAAGCTAGTCGCAGCTGCGTCCATTCGGGGTCAAGGTGTTGCACGGTGTGACTGTAGAGGACTTGATCGTCAGGGAGGATCCCTTCAGGGTGGAAGGTGTCGTCGTTCAGTGGAGCTCAGTTCTCCTAGCTAACTTACACGTAGATCCCCTCTTCATACGCTCGAGAGCTGTCATAGATGCTACTGGTCATGATGCGGAGGTCCTCAGGATACTCGAGAGGAAGGACCCTCAAGCAGGGATCAAAGTCCTCGGGGAGAGATCCGCTTACGCTGAGGTGAGCGAGGAAAAGGTAGTTGAGATGACCGGCAAGGTAGTGGATGGGCTCTACGCAGCGGGTATGGCTGTGGCATCCTTGAAGGGGCTCTACAGAATGGGTCCTATCTTCAGTTCGATGCTCCTATCGGGGAAGAAGGTAGCTGACGAGGTCATCAAGGACCTAGCTAGCATCAGATGACCTCTGAGGCACCACATTAGTTTAAGAGTAGCCTAACTTAAGCGAGCAGGTATGAGCGGGAGGAGAGGTTTAGAGCCTAGCGAGTGGAACAAGGTAATAGAGGCCCTCGAGAGGACGATCGAGAGGTACGAGCTCGTCAACAGGTTGATATCACTAGGGTACAGCGGGAGGATGAGGAGGAAGCTAGCTGAGATGGCCCTCCTTGAGGACGGAATGGTCATACTGGATGCTGGCTGCGGACCCGGGCTCATGTCGGAACTCTTGTTATCTAAGCTCAGGAGAGCCAAGCTTTACTGCTTGGACCCGCTCCCCTCAATGCTTAAAGCTGCTTTCGATAGGTTGAAGCTCTTGAATGGGGATTTCTCCTTGAACTTCATTGAGAGCACCTTCGAGCAGATACCCTTAGTGAGCAGTTCCGTAGATCTAATAGCAGCTTCCTACTCCTTAAGGGACGCCAGGGACTTCTACAGGGCTCTTGAGGAGTTCAGGAGGGTCCTGAAGGTAGGAGGGCAGCTCTTAGTAGTGGAGGTCACCAAGCCCGATAGCGAGCTGCTAGCGAGACTAGGGGGGACTTACCTGAAGCACTTAGTTCCCCTCATCTCAGCAGTGATATACGGGAGCCTCAAGACACCTTGGAAGGAGCTTTACCCGACTTACGAGAGTATGATGAGATCCTCTGAGTTCATTAAGGAGATAGGAGATTACTTCGAAGTTGTTGAGGTTAAGAAAGGGCTTTTCGGTATCTTCACAGCTCTAAGAGCTGTGAGGTTTTAGATTTGAGTATAGCATCCACTATCCTGAGGGCTCCATCGCCTAGTTTAGATCTGAACTCACTTAAGGAGAGCTTTCCCTTGTCTGTCAGCTTGTAGATCCTCCTCTCGTCTTCAATTTGAGAGCTCAAGAACCCTCTTCTCTCCATCTCATTTAATATTGAGTAGAATGTGCTTATCTTAGGCTTGTGTCCTGTCATCCGCTCTATCAGCTTCATTATCTGGTAACCATGCATCTTGGATTGCTCCAGCAGGGCTAATATGAGGAGCCTGTAACTCCCCCTGAGGAAGGCTAAGATAGGTTCCTCAGCGTGCTTCATTACGACCCCTGAAGTGGGAATGAGCGAGGGTTATAAACATTCCTTAGTAGTTCCTCGCAGCACTACGTTTTGTGTGAGAGCTAATTATAGTATTTTAACACCTTCATTAAGTTCACTAAGAGGCATTGGGAGATTAAAACGCTTAAAGAGGTGTGTTACTCAATCTACTCGCTAGGAGGAGCGAGAGGGTATAAATCACCGCTAAGTAAGGTACCGTTAAGAGGAACAGTCCCTCACTGGGGAGTAAGAAAGCAATCGCGAAAATTGAGAAGTAGAAGATCAACTCAAGGATCATCAAAGCGCCGATCAGCCACCTGGAGAAGGTCTCAACGCTCCAGTGAGCTGGTTCCTTAGGCAGCATGTAAGCGTAAGCTAGGGAGTTGAGGTAAGTCGAGCCTATCAAGGTCAAAACATAGAGGAGAGCTGATGTAATCCCATTAAGAACTCCTAAAATGCATACAAGGACTATCATGACTCCGAGACTGACTGGTACCATTAGTGTAAGGAATGAGCTC
>JAVQRZ010000306.1:0-1599 GCA_033582115.1 Candidatus Korarchaeum sp.
CCTCTCTGCTTGTGGAACTCTATGAGGGAGATCATTCAGCTCCCCAGAGCATAGCTGACTATCTCGCTAGCTATGTCGACTCCAGTTACCCTAGCTGCGTTCTTGAACTCAGTGGTAGCGTTAGCTTCTATCACTAGCAACCCTCTCTCCTCATCCTCCACAACATCCACCCCGAGGAAACCCCCTCCTAAAGCCTCGCAGGTCCTCAATACGATATCCTCAAGCTCCTCGTTACGTTTAATTGGTTCAGCTCTCCCTCCTCTAGCTGTGTTAGTTATCCAATGATCTGAGATCCTGTATATAGCTGTTACGAACCTCTCCTCAGTCCCATAAGCTCTTATGTCTCTCCCAGGTTTCCTCACGTACTCCTGAATGTAGTGCACCCTGTAGTAAGGTGAGTTGATTGCTTCTCTGTGTTCCACTATAGCCCTAAGCTCCTCCTCATCCCTAGCTAAGGACACCAGTCTCCCCCAGCTCCCATTGATCGGTTTCACGACTACCGGGAAGCCTATGCTCTTAGCTGCCCGAATCGCTCCCTCGGGGGAGAAGGCCACCGCTGTCCTCGGAGTGGGTATACCTGACTCTAGTAACTTCATCGATGTCGTGAGCTTGTTGCTACAAACCCTCAAGGTCTCAGGAGAGTTCACGCACCTCAGACCCATGTTAGCGATCAGTTCGGAGGAGAGCAGCGATTTAGTCTGGCTGATAGCCCTGATGAGAGCTACATCACTCTCCAAAACCTTCTCACCTAAGAAAAAGTGGTTATCAGAGTCTAGATGCACTAAGGAGAGCTCATGACCTGATCTCTCAACAGCCCTCATCAGTTGGGCTTCCTCCTCCCTTATCCTTTCGTAGACCAGAGAGACCCTCATTCTCCCCAGTCCTCCAGAACCCCTTGAGCTTCCCTCAGGGCGTAACTGCCTCCTTCCTCGAAGACCTCTAGCACCGTGTTGCACGACTCGCAGTCCAATAGCTCGCCTGCGATGACATCATCAGGTAGCCTCATGGAGGATCCGCACACCGGGCACACTACCTCCATATTCGCACCCAGCTGTACGAACAATATTATTTAAAAATCTTACTATCGCATCTCTAGGTTCGAATTTCGTTAAATAATGTTGGAAATTTTAATGATTACCTATCACAGTACCCTCTCCGTTCAACGCTCTCGTAACGGGTTCGTCCCTCAGTCCGTTAGATATGATCACCCTCACCTTATCCGCTACCTCCCTGATGAGGAGCAGCTTTCTGTTCATCCCAGCTCCTACCTCACTTGCTATCAAGTCTATTTCGCTTAGATGAATCCTCTCCCTCATCTCGCCGTTCAAGACGACTCCATCAACATCAGTTAGTATCAGGAGGGCTTCAGGTAACAAGGAGCTAGCTAGTTTCACTGCAGCTTGATCAGCATCTACGTTCAGTATCTCCCCCTTGATCCCCCTAGCTATCGGCGAAAGCACTAACTTATAGCCAGCTCCCATGAGAAGGTTTATTAGCTCCGTTCTGACCTCGCTTATCCTCCCGGTGTAACCCCCTGGTATCACTAACCTCTTCCCCCTCTCCTCGACCCCGCTCCTCTCCTTCCTCTCAGCTATCAGT
>JAVQRZ010000307.1:0-1764 GCA_033582115.1 Candidatus Korarchaeum sp.
CTCCATGGGACTCGTCGGTAGTGAGATCGCTGAGCTACTCAGAAGCATAGGGATGCAAGTGGATTATTACGATAAGTATAAGGTCGGAGGGAGCAGCCTTGAGAGGGTACTTAAGGAGAGCGATGTCATAGTGCTGGCCTCCCCTTTGACCGAGGAGACCAAGGGCCTAATTGGGAAGAAGGAGTTCTCCATGATGAAGGAAGGGGTTATACTCATCAACGTGGGTAGGGGCGAGCTGATCGATCTAGAAGCCGCTCTGGAGGCTTTAGAGTCGGGGAAGTTAGGTGGATTGGGTCTAGACGTTTTCCCGAGGGAACCTCCCTTCGGCGATGCTATCTTCGAGAGACTTCTAGGGTTCAATAACGTGGTGCTAACACCCCACCTAGGGGGCACCAGTCTTGAGTCCGAGAGAAGGGTGATTGATGAGGTGACTAGGATCTTTAGTAAATGGCTAGGAGCTAGACCTCTCATCAATAAGGACTCCTATCGAGCTAGCGTCTCAACCTCTTGGAGAAAGCCCTCTTGAATGCCTCGAAGTCCATCTCAAACCTCTGCTCCTCAACGTTCCAGAGCTCCACAGGTACCTGCCAGCTGGACGGCCCCAGGGAGGAAGCCAGCTCAACTCTCTCAAGCTTACTTCCGAAGAGCGTCCTCAAAGACCTAACGAATGGTCCTAATATCTCACCCCTCAGGAAGGCCACCCCTGTTATCCCGTATAGCTCACCTTCCGTGAAGGAGAGTACGACAGACGAGACGCTTGAGAGAGCTCTCTTTACCCTGAGGAAATCCCTGAAGGGCACTTTGATCCTCATGATCACTCCTTCACCTAACCCTAAGCCCGTTGGGAAGTAGCCTTTTACCACTATACTTACCTTCCTATACTTAGCGAATCTCTCGGCCGGATTGGGTATCCCCATGCTCCTCATTCGATCTCTGGAAACCTTACCCCGCTCCTCTACTTCCTTCAAGGCAAGGATGTCCTTATCATACAGCTTGATGGATGGTTTTCGAGCTCTAGAAAGCTCTAACAGGTTTAATGGAGTGTCTCCAGCGGATTCATAACCCTCTAACATCTTCTCCATAACGAGCTCAGGGCTCGAGAATGAATGTGGTAGTATATCGAAACTCAGGGCTATCCTCTTACCTATCCTCATACCATCGCTCTTCAGTTCCTCGAAGGCTCTCTCTAGATGCTGAGGGACCAGTAAGTTCACGTAGTACGTATCGCTCGAAGTTACCAGAGCTGAGTAGGTGAAGGGAAACTCATCTAAGAACCTCAATTCCTCCTCTTCTGGGTTCTCAAGTTCAATTATATACGTAGATAATCCCAAGTTGAGGGGATAGATTACGTAGGGGCCCGTTATTACTCCCTTTCTTATCAAATCCCTTATCGCCCTAGATACTGATGCGGGTGATTGCCCGCTCTTAACGGCTAATCTCTCCACCTTCGCTTCTCCTCCATCTAGGAGTGTTCGGAGCAGTGAGCCAAGCGTTCTGATTTCCTTCCTGCTCATTTGGATGAATGGATAACCTCTAGCTGCCAACAGTGTTCTTAAGAAAGTTCTTATACTCACCTTCCCCTCTATCCTCCAGTATTGCAAGAGGAGTTTCGTGACACTCCTGATTACAGAGAGAGCGATCCTTTGATCTATCAATAAGAAGTCCTGCGGGGCCCTGTAGATAGGTAAGGTCCTAAGCCTGAGTTCAGATGGGCATTTAGACCATAAAGTCATGTTTCCGGAGTAGTACCATGCTAAGTCGTAG
>JAVQRZ010000308.1:0-2215 GCA_033582115.1 Candidatus Korarchaeum sp.
AGCAACTTCCTGAGATAGCTACGGTACACGCAGCGACAGCTAATCCGGTGAAGGTCATAGTAGCTGAACAGGGAGATGGCAGAGGGATACTCGGCGTCATCGATGGTGGCAAACCTCTAGGAGTTGAGGGGAAGGAGGAAACTAAGGAGAGAATGGAGTTCCTGAGGAAGATAGGGTACAAGCACTCCTTACCCGAGTGAACTCTTCTCTTCATCATCTCCCCGATCGCGCCTCTTCCACTTTATCCCCGACGATCTCTCCTTCAGGTATTCAAATCTAGCCAGTATGCTAGCTGCCGCTACCGACGAGTACCTCAGATCCGCGTTGCTCTCTATGATCACCTGAGGTACCTTTATCTTAGAAAGAGTACCCCTCAGCCTCTTTTCATCGAAGGAGTCTACTATCACTCTGCAAGCGTTCGTGACCTCCAATAGTTCCCTTATCACCTCGAGATGCCAGAGAGCGAGTAGTTCGTTCAGATTTCCCCTACTCCAGATATCTCTCAACTCATCAGGAGATACCTTCTTAATGCTGTAGGAGATAGAGATTTCCCTTATCAAGTTAGCTAATTCATTTACTCTACTCTTCGGTGAGGACTTCGATTCCAGAAGACCTCTCGCTCTGAGCACCCTCCTACCCCTTTCATCTAGAGCTACTGCAGCCACTACTATAGGCCCTGTGATCTCTCCCTTTCCAGCCTCATCCGACCCTATCTCAACACACTCATCCTCAGTCAAGATGCTCTCGATGAATCCCGATAGCTCCTCGTGGTAAACTACCTTCCCGCTCTTGTAAACTATACCGTTATATTGACCTATAAAAAACCTGAATTCTTCCCAAGGGCTTTTAGGAGGCAAAAGTCCATTAGATTTGCCTAGCTCAACCCTCAGGTTTTCTAGCTCCTCTCTTCTTAAGAACGTACTTAGTTGCCGCAACTGAGATCACCGCCAGCGGAATTGCTAATATTATCGTATTGATTTGAGTTTCCTCTCGGACGGTCACCTCATAGCTCTTCCTCTCAGTTGAGTTAGTAATCTTAGGATATTCCTGAGTCCAAATAGCCCAAACGGTAACGTTCCACCTACCCGATCCCTTCGTCTTGAACGTCAGGTTGCTGATGAGGTAAGCTCCGGGGGCTAGATCCCCTAACCTTCTCGACCAGTGGTCATCACCTAACTGAGCGTGCAACTCTACGTTCATCGCATCGAATGAAGACGGATTTACTAAGACCACCTTGACCTCGATGGGTTCGCCTAAACGAGCTTCCTTAGTTACCTCCACGCTCTCTATGACCACCTTGGAGGGCTTGATAACCTTATAAGTATAATCGACTTGTGTCGAATATCTCTCCCCGAACACCTCGTACTCCACAGTCACTCTGACCTTTTGCTCCCCTCCTGGAGTACTTTGCGATACCTCTAGAGGAAAATGAGCGTCCATCACTGTCCCATAAGGCCAGTACTCCCTAACCTCTTGATAGATAACTCCTTTTACGGAATCTTCTACTTTTATCAGAACGTTCTTCATATCAGTCGGATAGAGGGGCGGTGCCGTTAGGATCCTCAAGGAAGCTTTTAAAATTGTAGGAGGTATCAATTCTACCTTACTTAAGTTCAGGAACACCATGGGCTCCCATTGATGCACTCTCACCTGCTTAGATCCGATCACGTTGTACCTCCTCGGTTCCTTCCCCTCCTTCACCACTATGTAACCGCTAGCCTCAAGATTCCTCACACCTCTTTCATGAGGAGGTACCCAGACTAAGAAGGAGACTTGAGCTAAGGAGGCCCCATCTCCCCTGTAAAATGCTGTGCTACCGTTCCACCTGACTTCAATATCTTTCCCCTCCATAGTTATACCGCTCGCTTTGTAAGGACTTAGCTTCCATCCCTTCGGAATGATGACAGTGAGTTCAAACTCTACTATAGGCTTACTTTTGATCGTTGTGATGTTATAGAATGCGTAAAAAGTATCACCTGCTAAGACCTCCGTGTTCGAAACGCCTAGCAGAGCCATCTGACCTTCTATAGTGATTGGGGTCAGTGGTAAGGTAGCTAGTAATATCAAGGGCAGTAGGATCTTGAATGATTTCATCCCGTGTTCCTGAGGCCGAAGTATATAATGATGAAGGTCCCTTAATCTATTCTCCTCCTCGAGTTACGTGATGCGTCCGCTGCGATGAGCATACTTGAGGTACCCTAAGGAAAGATCTACG
>JAVQRZ010000309.1:0-1569 GCA_033582115.1 Candidatus Korarchaeum sp.
ACCAGGTCGAGGATGGCTGAGATAGTGGCTGAGAACCTGATAGCGTTCAAGAGAGGGGATATCCCGCCTAACCTAGTGAACCCAGAGGTCGTTAAGGTGAGACCCCCCGGGTTTTAATTGCACATTTTTTAAATCGTCAAGCTTCGAGGACCCTCCTTATCCCCTCCTCGAAGGGTCTCGTTAGCACCCCTTTCTCAGTTATTATACCGGTTACGTTACCAGGAGGGGTCCTGTCGAAAGCTGGGTTCAGTACCTCAACGCCCTCAGGCGCTACCCTCCTCCCGTTCATCAGAACCACCTCCTCAGCTCCCCTCATCTCTATCCTGACGTCATGCCTCGAGGACCTCGGGTCTATAGTTGAAGTAGGTGCTGCTACGTAGAAGGGAACTCCGTGTTCCTTAGCTAGGACGGAGAGAGTGTAAGTCCCTATCTTATTGAAGACAGTACCGTCGGACAGTATCCTATCAGCTCCCGTTATGATCAAATCCACACCTACTTCTGAGATCACGTAACCTGCCGCGCTATCCACTATGAGCTTCACGGGTATCCCAGCTCTCTTCAGCTCGAATGTTGTTATCCTAGCTCCTTGCAGCACAGGCCTAGTCTCAAGTACGTAAACCTCGAAGCTCACCCCATCCTTCTTCGCTAAGTAAAGCGGGGCTGTCGCGGTCCCGAGCCAGACGGTAGCTAGGGAGCCTGCGTTACATATAGTCATGACCCTCGATCCCTCCCTCACTAGGTACCTCCCGTTCTCCCCTATCGATAGGTTCACCTTCACGTCCTCCTCAGCTATCCTCTCAGCCTCCTTGACGACTCTCTCCCTCATCTCGCTCGGACCCCCAGCTCTATCCATAGCACGCAGCACCCTGTCTATAGCCCAGAACATGTTGTAAGCAGTAGGTCTCGTCGATCTCAGCATATCAGCTGCTCTCATCATCTCCTTTATGAAAACGCTCCGATCCTCAGTATCGACCTTCATCGAGTGTAAAGCGAGACCGAAGGCAGCTGTTGCAGCTATAGCCGGCGCCCCTCTTACCACCATTTTCCTTATGGCGAAGGAGATGCAGTCGATATCCTCGCACTCGAAGAAAGTCAGTTCGTCAGGTAACTTCCTCTGATCAACCATTATCACCTTCCTACCATCGAACTCAACTGTCTTAGGTAGATCTATCATCTAGAAGCCCCTTCAGGATTCCCTTATCAGTAAATAACCTTTTCGGGGTCACACCCATCCTGCTGAGAGTAGCGTGAGCTAGGTCTACTACGGCTCCAGCTACCCCTATTATCCTGGAGTCGCTGCTCGCAACTACCTCATGAGCTAGCACATCTGAATCGACCCTTTTTGACGTCTTAACTTCTATACCTCCCGTCAGCTCCCTGATCCTCCTAGCGATCAAGCCGCTCCTAGGGATGGGTGAGTCCAAGTAGATAGTCACGCTCCTAGGAACTAGCTCATCTAGAGTCTCCTTGATCATGAGCACAGCTCTCTCGAAGAGGGAGGAGGGTCTGTAGGATGAGTAAGATAGGGTGAGGTCCCTGACTACGCCGTCAGAGCAGAGGTAAACCGTG
>JAVQRZ010000310.1:0-5524 GCA_033582115.1 Candidatus Korarchaeum sp.
GCAGTGAAGGGTCCTACCGTCCTCACTAGCCCTGAGGCCCTCCTCACGAATAAGGTAGGTGCTTCACTTGACATAGCATCACCCCTGAACCAGGGCCAGGTTGCCCAGCTCCCTATTAAATATAAACTTTTCCCTATCTCAAAGTTGCAGGAATTTTACTTACCATAATTCATCATTAATTTTATTTATTTTCCCATATTATCCCTTAATTTTGATATCAGTAACCCGTTATTCCAATTTACGTGTTAAATTAAGTCTAATGCTTGATCTATTATAATCAACTGACTTACCCTCAAACCCTCTGAGAGCAGCATCTAGAGAATCCTGAAGATGGGTTTGATCGTCAGCACCACGCCTATTCTTACCTTACTGAAGGTGGACCCCCCCTTATAAGCTTCAGCCCTTCGCTCAGAGAACTAAACCCCTTGAAATCCTCTATTAAACTTCCACTCCTCACGGCAATAGGTGAGGAGAGTGAACTTCCTTCTGCTCACTTCCAACTTTAGTTTATGATAACTACGCAAACTCCCCTAAGAGCTCGCTCTATCATCAACTTAGCTTGGTCTCCTGACCTCATAGATATGAGATGAAGGCCTTTAGACCTCAAAGATAAGCTCTTCCTGGTCCGAATAATGCGTTAAGCCATCCTCCTTAGTATTATTAATATCTGAGTGCCCTCACCCCTAGAAGGCAAGAGCCCCTTAGATCTCAATACCCTCCTGGACGCTCTAGAGGAGGACATTGCGTTTAAGAAGGGAATCAGGGCGTTTAAGGAGACTGAAGGAGAGGGAGGCTGCAGAAGGTGGAGGACATTTGGATAATCTACTCGATTAAACGCAGTTCGATCCTTAAAAAATAGTATAGTGAGAGAATCAATTTAAGCTACTAATTTCCTATATCCAGCAGATCTGAGAGCCTCTCCTTTATCGTCAGCTACTCACCATTACCCTTGGCCTTCAAGCCCTTCAGGAGTTCAGTGAGCATCTCAACAGTCTCATCGTAGCTACCTAATCAGAGCCCCTTATAACGAAGATCGGGACCTCGATGAAGGACTCGGCGAAGGTAGGTGTTAATAGAAACCTCGATATCCTATTTCCGCACTCCGCCGTGATCTTCACGCTTAGTTCAAGAGGGATTCCCTTCCTTAGGACTCCCTCGCTCACAGGCATCTCAGCCTTCAAGCACTCCCCTGAAGCGTTTAAGGGAGGGTAGCTTAAGTCAATATCCTCCCCTTGATTTTCTAGAATCACCCTGACCTCAGTATCCTCGCCTGAACGCAAGATGAAGTCATCTATCTCTACGTAAATAGATATGCTGTCGAAAGATCTACTCAATCTTAAGGTGAACACGCTCCCTAGAGCTTCAAAGAGTACTTTGTCCATCATGAGTTGAGCAGCAGTCAACTGGAAAGGTAGTTCATCTCGAGAGGCCCACTGATCCACCCAACTGATCTCAAGCCCATCAGAAACGATTGAGTGTAAGAAGAAGTCCGCGACTCCCTGCCTGGCCTCATAACTCAAACTTCCCATAGATTTGAGTTCGTTGAGCATGAGCTTAACTGCTTCTACTTCCTCCCCGCTGAGCTTGATCTCCTTCACGCCAACATTCTTGCTCTGCAACGAGGCCCTCCCGTCGGGATAGATCGTCAGAACCTCACTCATCCCAGCGAAGCCGCCAGCTTTTGTATAGGTCATGAGAGGTCTCTGGGAGCGGAGGAATACGAAGTAGCTGAGGATGATCAAAGAAGTAGCTAGTGTTATCATAAGGACGGCTAGAGCCCACTTAGGAGCACCTATCCAGTGAAACATCAGATAAGGCTTGACTACCTCAATAAAAACTTGTTTGCTTCAATTCATGAAGGGAGAGGCAGTAGGGCTGGTGCAGCAAGGGCATTAGCCGAGAGGAGCGGATCGAGTTGACGACATCTTAGTCATCTATAGCTAGAATCCCGTCTTAGGCTCAGCTATAAGTAATAAACTCAAAAATCAATGAGTTTGAGTCTAGATGGCTCTATTCGCGCATCAGAGAACACTCCAAGTTTAAATCAACTGATTAAGGAAATTTATCGCCTCCTGAGGAGGTTGTTACTAGTACGTCTTTATCAAAGCTACTGATTCTATCAGTTTCCATATACCCCCTAAGAGTACATAAGGGGCTTCTAGGTAGGCGGACAACTAGACGAGCTTCATCCCTCGAAGCGAGAGGATAGGCTCGCGGACTAAGGGGCTAGGATTACGACGAGAGCAGCAGCGAGTA
This sequence comes from Candidatus Korarchaeum sp., assembly GCA_033582115.1. Taxonomy (GTDB): domain Archaea; phylum Korarchaeota; class Korarchaeia; order Korarchaeales; family Korarchaeaceae; genus Korarchaeum. The sequence goes on from JAVQRZ010000310.1 coordinate 2,257, forward strand.
TCATAGGTATAGCGGGGTAAGTCGGTGCGATCCAACCTCCCTCAACGGGTTCATCGCATGAGATCCTTAGAGCTGCTTTAAGCACGAACTTTCTCCTTCCATCGATTAGAACTTCAGCAGGGCTTGCGCAGGTAGCGAGTCTCTTATCGTAGGGAGAAAGGATCATCATAGCTAGCAGTTTCCTCCAAAAGGGTTCATCGAAATCCTTCATCAAATTCGGATTCCTCAGTACCTTCGACATATTAATGAAAAATTGAACTGGAATCAATAGAACTATAAATATCTTTGAGAGAAGGTACGTTAAGAGAGCATCCGGAAACATACGATTTCCGGTCAATAGTAAGGAGAGCGTAGCGTAAGCTAGCACATCCGCCTGACCTGAGAGGGAGAGGAACCACTCTAGAGCGAGCATTATAGCTAACAACATTAAGAAGGGCCATGCTTTGAGAATGAACTGGAGGGTCCCTTCGTGATCGAAGAGCTTCATCGAGATGCCTAGAGCTGATCCCACTAGCCATACCCTATCGGGTACCGCTCTATCCTTGAGGTCGTAGAAACTAGCTACAGCTAGCAGTGAGATAGCCGCTAGCTCGCAAGCCTCAGAGAGCACTTCAACCACCGATATCCCAAATTACACGCGTTCTTAAGATCGCTCAATATTTAATAAGTGAGTTACTGGATACCATGCTCAAGAGGACAGGTCCTCAATTATGAGAGAGGTGCTACCTCGGTCAACTGAGAAGTCCAAGGGCCCTCATACCTAGCATTCTAATCTCGATAAAACTCTTTATTCACTCTTCGATTCACCTATCAACTTTAAACTCGATAGTAGCCTCTCAGTCAGCTTCCTGAAGTCGATCAGTACGAATAGCATCGTTATCACAACGCCGATGATCAAGGAGAATATCCAGGTGTTCCCACCCAAGAACCCCTCGACCCAGTACGATACCCCCTGCCCTATGTAAGCTGCAGGTATTGTTATCAAGAGCTTACCAGCGAGGTAAGTGAGGAAGAACCAAAGAGGGCTCATCCTACCTAAGCCCATCGGTATCACTATCCACTCATCTGGCAGTGGAGTAGCTGCAGCTATGAAGTTCATCACGTAAAGGGTTACCCTACCGTACTTACCTATCCTCTCATCACCTACCTTCCTCTCCAACAGCTTCCCTATGCCGTATGAAGCGCTGAAGTGGACTGCCTTCGCTAGAGTGGCTCCTAGAGCGACTGACACGCCTATGAGCACCTTATCGATATTAGGGAAGCTCATCGCTATCAAAGCTGCCATCAGGGCGTTAGATGGGGAAGCGAATGGGACCAGGCTTATGATGAAAGTAAAGGCTAGGACTCCAAGAGGACCCCAGAGACCAATCAAAGCTTGATATTCTGTCTGATTCATCCTCGAGATTAATACCAATTAGTTATTAATCTTTATCCCTCGAGGTCAGCAAGATGCCTACCCGATAGTCGAGATCCCACTAGTCGTGAGGACCTTTGGGATCGATCTCACCGTTATTTAACCTACATACCCTCAATCACGAACGAGTCTTCATGGGCCTTCAGGCCCAGAAACCCCATTCTTGGGTCCGACCATGGATCATGCCGAGGGTCATGAGCTCATGATAACCCGTTAGTTCGTTACCTCTCCCACCTTAAGCGTCAGATAAGGCATCCTCGTCGGAGTCTACCCATGATCTCAGATCTACTCCCCCTGATGTCGAATTTGAGCCACAAACTTCTCTATTTGATTAACATAAGCTGGCCGATCAACTTAAAATAAGACATGTGGGGTTGCTGAGTGGGGTGTCTAGTGGCCTCTTTGGGTAGGCTGATTAAGCAGTACTCGCACGCTGTAGCCTCATTCATAGCCGAGGGTGGTGGCGTTAGGAAGTTCAGGTGTGAACATGGATATCGCTTTTATTCCTATCTCAGGGAGTACAATCGCTTCTTAAGCCCTCTCGGACACTATGAGCCACTCACTACTGCCTTCATTACGAACAACCTGAAGGAAAGGGGACGTAGCTGTAGACATAGGTGCCCACATAGGGATGCATACTGTACATATGGCTGGGAAGGTGAGGTTAGTTATAGCCATCGAGCCCGAACCGCTGAACTATTCTCTACTCAAGAGGAACGTCAGCCTTAACAATCTGAAGAACGTGGTTACCGTGCCCGCAGCCCTCTCCAACCGTGACGGGTTCAAAGAGCTTTGTGTTATGGAAAGTTTCCGGCCACCATAGCCTTGAGGCATATGAAAACTGCATCAGGAAAGTGAGGGTCAGATCGTTCACACTCGATTCACTCCTCTACTCCCTGCTGAAGGTCTCTAACGTCACTTTGATAAAGATGGATGTCGAGTGGCATGAGCAGAAAGTTCTTGAAGGGGCCAGAAGACTTCTGAAAAATGAACCACCTAGATTCATGATCATTGAGACGAAACCTGATTCACCGGCGATCCGAGCTCTCGAGGAGAGTGGTTACGTGGTCACGAAGGTCCTAGATAGATGGAGCTCTACGGCGAATTTCGTACTCGAGTATGTTGAGAGGTCCTAAATCCGTGAGAATCTCATGTGACAGTTCTGAAACTGAGGGCCCTCCGCACTCCTCGGTAATAATGTGCTAGCCTCACTGGAACGCTGTCCCACGATCTTCACGAACCCTTCAAGGTACGGGCCTATTTTTAAAGTGAAACTGAACATGAACATCCCCTCCAACTTTAAATGATCAAGGATAATTCCACGCGGAAGACCAGGGCACTCTCGGGAGTCTCCTGAGGTTCCACGATACAGTGAACATTTAGGAAAAAATATATTAAGGATAACTCATACACGCCCTGGGGTTTAATGGGTAAAATCGACCGAGCGAGATGCCTGATGGTTCTCCTGGATAATCAAGTCCCTCAGGACCCTAGGGTGATGAAAGAAGCTAAATCTCTCGCTAAAATTGGGATGAAGGTGCACTTAATAGCTAGGATGAAAGAAGGACAGGTTGAGCGAGAGGAAATTAATGGGATCCTTGTTAGGAGGATCAGGCTTCCGTTCTCGGAGGGAGGTAAACTGCAAGCGATCCTCTACTATTCACTTACAAGGCATCTCATAATACTGAGCGCACTTAAAGCGATAAGAGAGTTTAAGCCTACTATAATACATGTTCATGATTTACCCCCAGCAATTTCCCTCTACCTACTCTCTAGGATATTTCGGATACCTATGGTCCTTGACCTACACGAGGATTGGCCTGATTTAATATATTTGACTGCCAGAAGGGACTC
>JAVQRZ010000311.1:0-4121 GCA_033582115.1 Candidatus Korarchaeum sp.
AACTGAGAGAGAGGGGCCGAGCCCTTTAACGCTCCTAGGATTAGATAGATCCGGCCTCCCGCTAGAGGTGATACCTCCTGCTGAGCTCTCGAAGAGACTCCTCGAGAACTTCAAGAACAGGATACTATCGCAACAAATGACCTTAGTGTGTTCAAATTGCTGGAGTTGGGCTCTAGATATTGATGCAAGTACATTAATTGAGATAGGAACGCCTAAATGTCAGAACTGCGGAAGTAAGAGGATAGCAGCCCTAACGGGGCGATGGATACCTGAAGCGAAGAAGTACGTTGAGGAATCTAAGATTAGGGGGAAGCCCTCCGTTGGGAACTGGGAACTTGCGAATAGGTGCTACGAGCTAGGTTTACTAACGGAGAGATACGGAGTACTCGCTCTAATATCAATGGTAGCTAGAGCGGTTGACCCGATTGACCTAGAGGGGCTTTTAAGTGAATTCAGGGAAATCAACGAGGCGTTCTTCGAGAGGTTAGCTAAGGTTGAGACGGAAGCCGTCAAGAGGAGGATGATGGGAAAGAGGAGGAGGGTAAGACCTCACTGAAAGGCAGCCTTAAGTATTTCTTCAGCTGCCCTCTTAGGATCAGGGGCTTTAGTAACAGCCCTTCCTACCATAACGAAATCCACTTTACTAACGATCTCCCTTATAGTAGAAGCACCTATACCACCAGCGATACCTAGTTTGACTCCGCAACTCTTCATCCTGTCTAGGACCTCATACTCTGAGAATATACCCTCATCTACTCCCTTATGGATACAGATCCTGTCGACACCCAGCTCTACGAGTCTTACGACTCTACTCTCAAGTTCTCTGCTACCTAAGGTATCAGCAAGCACCTCCTTACCTTCCTCCCTAGCCTTCTTCAGGGCCTCCTTTATCGTCTCGTCAGGAGCTACAGCCATTACGCTCATTATGTCCGCTCCGGCTGAGAATGCGAGCTGAGCCTCCAAGTAGCCTGTATCCATAGTCTTCGTGTCAGCGAATATAACAGCCTCAGGAAACTCATCCTTAAGTCTCCTCACGGAGATCATACCTACAGACTTGATGAGTGGGGTACCGACCTCGAAGTTTCTGAATCCTACCGAGTGAGCTTTCTCAGCTATATTTAATGCTTCTTCCAGATAAATTAGGTCTAAGGAGAGGAAGACCTCTAGTGGCATGGAGTCTCCTTTCAAACTACTCTCATTAACTTAAAAACACTCATTTGAGTGTTGTTAAGAGGGGATTTGAAGCGTAGTCTGTATTCTCTACATAAGTTAATTTTAAGATTTTCATCAAAAGCCCTAGGTGAATAAAGAATACTCTTCTAAAATATCATCTTCTTAACAACTTCTTCAATCTCCCATAGTTAGCGGGATCACCCCTAATCCTCACTATATAGCTGGGCACTAAGGGAGTCCCATCATCGAACTGAATCGATTTACCGCTTGCATCGTAGAGACTCACTACATCGTACCCGGAGGTCTCCTTGAATGAAGCTACTGTGTATCCTCTCATCCACTCCTCAACTCTCAACGCTAAGTAGTGAGGGGATCCACTCTTGAAGCGGGGCACGCTCCTCAGAGATTTAAGATCCCATATCCTGCTTATCACACTAGCTATGAATTTCGATGCGTTACCGTCTCCGAAGGGATTAGGTAATTTCTTAAGCCTTTCTGAGATACTCGGCTGATAGAGGTACCTCCTAGCTAGGGACACTATAGTTGCTGGGTTTGTACCCGCTATTTCCCCAAAACCTAGCTCTATCACCTCAGGTCTCTCCGTATTCTCCCTGAGTATGATACAGGGTCTCTTCAGAGTCACTGCTTCCTCCTGAACACCACCGGAGTCTGTCATTATCAGATCAGAGGAGAGGAGGAGGCCCAAGAATTCCAGGTAGCCTAGAGGATCCAAGACCCTTACGTTACTTAGGGATGCTAATTTGTCCCATAAGCCGAATGATTTGAGCATCTTCCGAGTCCTAGGATGAGTCGGCCAGACGAAGGTAACCTCATCCAATTCCTCAAGGGCCTTCAGTACCCCCAGCATTCTGTACTCATGATCTGTATTCTCCCTCCTGTGCACAGTCAGGGTGACTATCGGTTCCAGCCCATCTAACTCGAACTTGTTCAACACCTCCTTCACCGAGACCTTACGCAAGACCCTGACGACAGAGTCCACTACAGTGTTTCCGCTAAGGAAGGATGCTCTCGAGGGAATCCCCTCCTCCATTAAATTCGAGAATGCTCTTACTGTCGGCGCGAAGTTGAGGGATGCTAGATGATCAGAGATCCTTCTATTCACCTCCTCAGGCATTGTGAAATCGAAGCTCCTCAGACCTGCCTCCACGTGAATGAAAGGAACCTCCATCTTCGAGGAAGCTATCGCGGTCCCTAGAACAGAATTAGTATCCCCTAAGGCGATGACGCCATCAGGCTCGTAGCTTCCTATGACCTTACCTATCTCCCTCATCACAGAGGATGTTTGCGACACTTGATCATCTGACCCTATGTTTAGATTGACGTCAGGTTCCTCAACTCCCAGCTCTTTGAAGAAGACACCACTCATCTCCCAGTCATAATGCTGTCCTGTGTGTACTAGAAGGATATTTACTCCCTCAAGCCTGCTGAGGGATTCGTAAAGCGGTGCCATCTTGATGATCTCAGGCCTAGTTCCTACCGAGATGAGCAGCCTCATCCTCCAGTGTATGGGAAAATTCTTTATTTATATAGCTAGTAGTAGCTAGCGTGCCTAAATTGTATAAGGTGGTGGTATGCTGAAACCGGAGAGGATCCTCAAGTTCTACGTTTACACAACGAAAATGCATAGAGATGAACTAGCTTTAGAGCTCCTGAATTTCGATGAAGTTCACTTAGAACCTCCTCAAGAACTTCCTGGGGTAAGACCTCCTCAAAGCGTGGAGTCAGGTGAGCTTGAAGCATATGAGGAGATCGTGAGGACGTTAGAGAGGACTAGCGTGCTAACAGGAATATCTATGAGCATGATAGCTAGCTTATCCCGAAGAAAGGAGCTTACTACAGTGGATGACTACAAAAAAATGATGAGAGAGCTAGATGAGATTGTAGGGGAATATCTAAGGATCAAGAAGGAGATCGAAATTTCTAAAAAAGTGAAGCATCTATTGAAGGAAAGAGCGGAGAAGATAAGAGAGATAGAGAGTAAGTTAAGCGAAATAGAAGGTAAGATCTATGATTATTATGCTGCAACACTCGAAGTCGTTGAGGAGGATCCCTCTAAACTCAGGTTCGGTAGGATCCTCCTAGAGGTAGACAGAGGGTTACTGAGAGTTTCCTCCCTCCTCGACATGACTTCCGATAGATCTCTATCACTAGAGGATTTGAGTGAGGTAGTTAAGAACGCTAAGGAATCCCTTAGGGATACCACAATGAGGATCGAAGGCCTACTGGCAGAGAGGGCAGATCTTACTGAACTCAGAGGGATCTACCAACGACTCAATGAGATTTCAAGTGAGATAGATCATATAATAAATCTGACTGCCGAATATAGTTCGAAGAAGGAGAAATTATCAGAATTAAGAGCTGTAGAATCGCTTTGGAATAAAATGAGGGAAAGTATCAAGAGGATCCCTGAGTTGAGCCCCATAATAGCTGAGAGAGAACCAGCGATATCCAAAGTTTCTCAACAGATGAATGCGCTAGAGGAGGAGATCAAAGGTATAGAATCTGAGGTTAGAGAGCGATCTTCCAAGCTGTTAGAGGAGTGCTCTGTTATAAGGAGGGAGTTCTCCTCAATTAGAGAAGGCTTACTATCGATAAAGGTTATAGCTGCAGGAGAAGCTGAGAAGAGGGTAAGTGAACTTATAGAGGACGTTAAGCCTCTGATAGCAGAGAGAGGGAAGCTGGAGGAGGAACTGAGAAGGTTGAATAATCTGGCTGATAAAAAGCTCGTCAAAGAGCTGAAAACAAGGGAAAAGGAACTCAAAGATAGAATAACAGACACTTCATCTAGACTAGCGGCTATAGCGTTCCGAATTAGAGAGAAAGCTCTTGTTCAGAGGATCAAGATGCTAATGTATGAGGGAGAGGAGATCTCGGTGATATCCGGCTGGGTTCCCCGATCTAAGAAGGATGCTCTTGAGAGGAGACTG
>JAVQRZ010000312.1:0-5194 GCA_033582115.1 Candidatus Korarchaeum sp.
GACAGGGATCTGGATTCTTATAACCCTAGAACCTCGAGGAGACCTCTGGTGACAGGCGAAGCCGATCCATTAGTTGTAGTATTACTGATAGTCTTCTTCTCCCTTGCTTTCCTCTTATCAGCTTTGTACTTCAACTGGCTCGCTTTCTTCCTTTCCTTCCCTATACTGGCGGCTGAGGTATCTTACCCGTTCGCGAAGAGGGTTCATTGCTTCCCGCACCTTCATCTGGGCGCTATCCTCGGAGCCTCCCCACTAGCCGGGGCTATAGCGATCAGCGGTAGCTTGGAGGGGCTACCTTGGGGCTACTCCATAGCCCTAGCCCTATGGGTATCGGGTTTCGATGTGATCTACTCGCTTCAAGATATCGAGTTCGACAGGAGGTTCGGGGTGAGATCTATACCCGCATGTCTTGGTGAGTCCATCGCACTCAACTCAGCTTCGATCATGCACATATCCTCCTTTCTGGTCCTTTTGCTCACATCAACTATCGGCCTCATCTCAATGATCTCAATAATATCCTACGGTGTCCTCCTACTGATAGAGAACGTTAAAGCGAGGAGGGGTGAGTACAGGGAGGCTTTCGATCTCAATATCGTTATAGGGCTCTTCTTGGGTCTGGGAATCATGTTGGACTACTTAGTCCAGTGAATCAGGTATGGAAAGCACTCGATAGAACTACTGGTCTTGGAGCTATCGAATGAGGGCTTCCGTTAGGAATTGATAACTCACTTCAGTTGGAACGACGGTGTTAGGCTTCCAAAGGTGCACCTAAGTGGGTTCAGGGAGCAGAGAGGTCTTTTGAAGGGAGGGGATCAAGCCAGGCCAATGGAGCCAGTTCTGAGTACCAGAATCAGCTGGTCCTCAGCCCATCTCTCGAGTCCAAGCTCCCTTATCTTCCTCACTACACCCTCCACATCATAGCTGAGCCGCCTCAACTCTAACTTCCCGTCCTCCAGGAGAGCATATGAAGCTCTGGGGTCACCGTCTCTAGGCTGACCCACGGAACCCGAGTTGAGGATCTTGGAACCCTTCAGCTCCCTGATCATCGCCCTGTGCGTGTGACCCGTGAGCACGAGTTCGTGACTTAACTTCCTGGGACCTATCAAACCGACCTCGAACAGCTGCCCCTCCAACTCCTCGTCGCTCATATCCGGCATCAAGTAGCCGTAAAGACGGTCCTTAGGAGAGGCGTGAACAGCATAAACATGGAGCTCACCTAAGGAGAACTCGTATTTCTCGGGAAGTTTCGCTAGGAACCTTAGATCCTCCTTGGAGAGCGTCCTTAGGGTAACGTTCTCCCTAGTGTACTCGCTTAGGGGTCTCAGCTCCTCCCTGCACATGCAACTTATCCCGTGAGCTGCAGCAGCATCGTGATTGCCTTTCAGGAAGACCGAGCTAACTTCCCTGAGTAGGTCTAAAGTCTCAGCCGGTTGAGGACCATAATCAACGGCATCTCCCAGGAAGATCACCTCATCGTATTCCTCAACGTCTAGAACCCGCTTTAAGGCATCGTAATTTCCGTGGACGTCAGACAGTATGAGCCACCTCATATGGTCCTGATGCAGCTGAACTTTTAAGAATTAACGGATCTAAGCCTCCTTAAGCTCTCACCAAGCCTTCCATCAGCTATGATGAGACCGATCAGGATTACGACCATTCCCAATAAGTGCCTATCCTCCAACCTCTCCCCCAACAGGGTCGTGCAGAGGAGAGTTGCTGTTACGGGGATTAGTAGCGTCACTAAGTTCACTTGAGTCGCTCCAGCTGACTCCAGCACTCTGAAGAATATAGCGTACGCTAGAGCTGTGGAGAGGACTGAGAGGCATATCATAGATGCCCAAGCTCTTGCTGAAAGATTGGGAAGTGTCCAAGGCTTATCCAAGATTATAGCGAGAGGGAGAGCCGTCAGGGCGGCTGTTATCAGTTGTCCTGAGGCTATCGCTCCGGAAGATAAGCCCATCCCGTACAGCTTCCTACTGAAGACCGTAGCGTAGGAGTAGCAAATCACACCGGCTAGGACCATCAACTGGCCCACTAGGTTATGATTGGACCTCAGGGCATCCGGCCCCAGCATGATGAGAGTTCCCGAGAACCCCACGATAGCTCCAGCTACATTGCTCTTGGTCAACTTCTCATCGTCAGTGAGTAATTGAGCTAGCACGGATGTGAAGAAAGGTGCTGTTGAGTTAAGTATTGATGCGAGACTGCTAGTTATGTAGACTTGCCCCCATAGAATGAGAGCATAGGGTATCGTGTTGTTAGTAAGCCCTAGGATCAGGAGATCTCTCCAAGGGAACCTTGGATTTCCCTTAGGCATCAACGCTAAGTTGAGCAGAAGAGCAGCTAGGATGAGACGAGAAGCTGTTATCGTCAAGGGGGGAAGCTCCCTCACTAGAACCCCCATGAAGAGGAAGGAGCTTCCCCATATGACTGACAGGACGATCATCAGGAGCCACTCATTCAACCCCATTCTGCTGATGCTTCTACTCATGCCCTTCTCGGCTCCCGAGCTGACGCCTCGGGAAAATAATTAAATCGAACCCATGGGATTACCTGCGGGATGGCCCTTCATGTAGTGAGGAACATCTTGATATCCGCGGTACCATTTATCTCAGCCTTTGCTTTATCCCTCATCATTTCCATTAGAAACCCCCTACTTCCTCTTGCATTCCTAGTCATATTCGATATGGTCCTCTGCGTGATGTCCTCAGTGATCTTCCTTACCTACTGGAGGAAGAGTAAGCTTTATTCTAAGCTTTTAGAGAAGGTGATCACCGATACGGAGGTCCCTAGGGGGGACCATAGGGTGGCGGTGCTTATCCCCGTTTACAACGAGCCCCCTTCCCTAGTGGTTCAGACGGCCTTAGCTGCTAGCATTGCCCTGGAGGACTCGGAAGATGTCTACGTGCTCGACGACTCCACGGACAGGAGCGTGATATCTGAGCTGGATCGCTACTCCAGGGAATACGGGTTCAAGCTCTTCAGGAGGAAGAATCGCAGGGGTTACAAGGCCGGCGCCCTGAACGACTGGTTGAGGGAATTCGGGAGCCATTACGATTTCCTGATGATCTTGGATTCCGATCAAAGACCCCTCCCCGGGATCCTCAGATATGCCCTCCGCTTCTTCGACGATCCTGAAGTCGCTTTCGTCCAGGTACCTCAGTACTACTCGAGTTTGGATACCATGGTGGCTCTCTCGGCTCACATACAGCAGATCCCGTTCCTCAGAGTGGTGATGAGGGGTAGGCACCTGAATGGGAGCTCCTTCAGTCTCGGTAGCGGAACGATCTTCAAAGTGAGAAGCCTCTTAGGAATGGGTTTTTACGAGGAGTCAATCACTGAAGACGTACATACTTCACTATCTCTCCACGAGAGGGGGTTGAAGAGCGTTTACATCGATCTTCCGCTGGTTTGGCACGGTGAAGCCCCTCAAGATATGCTCTCCTATTGGACCCAACAGAACAGATGGGCCTTGGGGAGCTTCCAACTACTAGGAAGGCTCTTGAAATCGAGGATATCGCTCATCAAATTCCTGGATTATCTCGTGGGGCTCTTCTATTGGTTGCACATAGGACCTCTGACCTTAGTGAACATAATGGCACCCGTGATCTTCCTCTCTACGGGGATCCCCTTCATTATGGTTCATCCCCTCAGTTACCTCTCGATCTACGTGCCTATCCTCCTCCTCTCACTCATCATCTTCCTGGTATCGACGAGACCCTACCGCTACGGAATTAGGGAGTTCCTCCTCCATCAGGGGATCCAATTAGTAGCCTCCTTGCCCGTCACACTCGCGTTCTTCCAGTGGTTGGGGAAACGGAAGGCCGCCTTTAGGGTCACTCCCAAGGGCAGGGTCAGAAGGAGCTTTACTCCGTACCACCTCTACTTCTTGGTGATCCTGTCCCTCCTACTCGCTTCAATCATCATCGGGTCAGCGAGCCTATCGCATCTGCGCAGTGCCCTATTTTACGCCTACCTGGTGAACCTGTGCTGGGCATGTTGGTGGTTTTCCATCGTGTCATTCGCCCTATACGTGTCCCTAGCTCGCCGATCCCCTCCGGAAGTCAGGGAGAAGGTCAGACAGACCTATGAAGGTTTAGAGGGACTTGTCATCAGTATGATCTCTTGCGCGATGGCTTTGGAGTCGTCATTAGCTGGGTACTACGGGATGCTCTCGAAAACCTTCCCTGAGTACTCTAAGGAGCTCGAGAAGATATCCGAGGACTCATCGAGACATTATAGGATCCTGAGGGAGACGCTATCAGTTTTGGGCATTAGAGACGTTCAGGAGAGAGATTGTCTCTGGATCAAACGCTACTTGGATAAAGTAGATCGATTAGAGAGGGAGTGCGGAGAGATGATGTCGGAAGAATGTCTATTGGTTCAAGAGGAGTTCATCATGTATGTTTTCACACAGCTAGTCATCGAGAGCTGTAGATCGCTCTCACTGGGCGTCAGGGGAATTGAGAGCATATCAGAGGACGAACTCCGCCACGAGAGTACCCTAAGGGATATATTGAGGACCTTAGGCCCGTCCGAAGGAACCTTGTCACGATGAAGGGAAGATAAACCCCATCTCCTCAGTTTATTTGATCGTTTAAGTTAACGCTGAGTCCTCACGGATGGTAGAAAGCTATTAGGACGCATCCCTCGGAGAGAAGACCTCTGTGCTTAACTCCCTTCGGAATCAGTACAGCCTCCCCCTCGCTCACGTCGAAGTCTCCCTTACCCTCTATATGCACTCTCACCCTCCCGCTCACCACGTAAGCGATCTCGTCCCCGTCGTGGGTGTGCTCCGGTATGAGGTCACCCTCCCCCTCTGAGACTACTCTCACGACCCTCACGTCTCCATGCTCCAGAACGGGTATCCTCCTCATGATCGCACCGAAAACTACAGTAAAGCCCCACTTAAAACACAAGTGGGAGAATTGTGTTTAATTTAGATTGATTAATACCAGTATCATATTTGAATTTACATTAATTTAAGTCAATTATCTGTAAGTTTTGTGACAGAACGCTTCGCTCATAGGGACCTGTGAAGAGGAGGATGTGAACTCATTACCGACTAAATAGCTTGAGATCTGATTTTAAGCGACCTTAAAGCTGAGTACCAAAGCGAGGCGTTCAGGTTGAGGAACTAGTACGCCCCCGACCTGCTTCTACATCCTCCGTGGCAGTCGCGGTAATTGAGGAA
>JAVQRZ010000313.1:0-5900 GCA_033582115.1 Candidatus Korarchaeum sp.
GAGCACGTCGAACAAGTAAGTAACGGTTGGGTAGGTCCTCATCGCTTCCTCAACACCGTACTTCCTCTTCCTGTGCATGAGCTCTTGGAAGGGGAGTATCTCTCCTGTTTCAGGGTTGATAACTACTGTCTCGCAATCCAGGACGATTTCTCTACCGTTTACAGCCTTGGAAACGTACTCCCTGACATCAGGGTAAGGATCAGTTATATCCTCAAGCCTCCTTGAGAATATCTTAACCCTTCCATCCTTCCATATATGTATCTGCATCCTCTCGCCATCGTACTTGAACTCAGCGTATATCCTAGGTCCTATCTTCTCCATAACCTCCTCCGCTGATCTGAGCCTTTGAGCTAGCATAGGTCTGACCGGAGTGCCTAAGGTTATCGTTATCTCCTCTAATCCCCCCATCCCCTTCTTAGCTACGACCTTAGCTAGCTTCCCGATATCAGGAAATATATTGTACTTCTTCTCCAACTTCTCCCTGTAGGCCCTGCCCTTGAGGAATGCTTCAGCTAAGGCATCGAGCACCGTCATGTCTCTGACCCCGAGTCTGAGCCTCTCAGTCACTATCCTACCTATGTATCTAGCTTCTAAAGGTTTAGCATCGCTCAGGAGCCCTGCTAATAACCTTACCTTCATGTCCTGAGCCCCTTCGCCAGAGGCCCTCGCCACCCTGCTGAGGGTATCGAAGACCCTATCTACAGTTAGATCCTCGGTGAAGAAGGACTGAGCTGCCTTCTTGCTGACAGCCCACTCAGCTAGCTTCCCTATGTCCCCCAACCTCGGGTACTCCCCCTCTAGCTTATCCTGGGAGATGCCCGTGGCTAGGGATAACGCCTTGAGGAAGAGTTTCTCGCCTACGCCTAGCTCGATGCCCTCGAACGGAGAGGCTATGCTCCCCAAGGTAAGGTAAACTATCTTATCTAAGAGATCGGGCGGCGTCTTGAGAAACAGATTCTTGAGGAGATCTATCATCTCAAGCCTTCCTGTAGTAGATTCGATCTTCTCATAAGCTTCAGCTACCTCTATGAAGAGCAACTCACTCCACCTTCACCTTCCTGAACGTAACCTCTTTAGGAGGTGCTAGGATGCAGAGTATACCGTTGCTGAGCCTAGCCTCCACTCTATCAGGATCTATTCGCATCGGCGTCCTTATCAACTTCTTGTACCTCACCCTAGCTCCTCCTACTTGAGACACCGCTTCGATGTAGATAGCATCCTCACTCACGTTAAGGACTAAGTCCTCCTTCCTAGCACCTGGAAGGTCTACTGTAATAATCAAACCGTCCTTCGTTATCTTAACATCGTGTAGAGGCTCCTCCACATCCCTAACGACGAAGTAACCCCACCTGATCTCCCTATAGAACCATCCCATCCCCTCACCCCCTAACCTATGTAAGCTGTCGTAGGCGTCTCCCTCACTGTTTGAAGCGTTTTAGCCATCAACTCCTTCATCTTGAGCCTTATGGTCTCAGATTCAGCTTCTAGCTGACTTATATCTATATTGAAGCCTAAAGCAGGCTCTATAGCTTTTAAAAGCTCTGCAGCTGCTCCTGGATCTGGGTAGGCATCGAAGCTCTGCACCATCACTGCTGCTGCAGGGATCCCTCTCCTTATGGCCTCCCTGAGAAAGTAAGCAGCGTAGCCCGATAGGTAGCCTCCCTTCATGAGCTCTCCTCCTATCTTGTTAGCTGCCACCTTAGCTTCCTCGCTGCTGAAGACTGTCATCACTTGAGGTCTCTCAACGTTAACCCTATTCTCATCGGGTATACCCCCTATCACTAAAACGAGCTTAGGTCTCTTCTTAGTGATCCAATCCAGTACAGCTTCAGTCAGTTTCGTCAAGGGCTCCACAGGAAGGGGGATCTCTACCTTGACCACGTAGATACCCCTGCCTGAGAATATCTTCACGGTATGAGAAGCGATACCTTCCCTCACCTCGACGACAGGCGGGAAGAAGGGAGAGTCTATCTTGCCTACCTCATCCAAGCCAGCGATCCTTATGAGGTGGTCAGCAGATATGGTCCCTACCAAGCCTGCTCCGGGGACCGAGAGTATGAGTATAGGGTTTCTTATCTCGGGAGCGTTCTCTATTATGTCGACGCTCATGCTCATCCGACATAATGCGACAGCTGACCTATTAACCTTAACTATCAGAACCTCTCGATCGCTTCCCGCGGGAATGGAGGTTCCCTCAGCAAAAACTCATCCACTTTATCTAAGAGCTCCTTCTTCCTCCTAGCGTGTTCCTCAAACAGGGGAGCTATCAGTTCCTTAGCCCTCCTCTTAGCGAGCTCGCACCCCTCCTCCCTGCTCTCTCGGTAGCTGGAGAGGATTCCCTCATACTCCTCCGGATCTAGGGCTCTCAAGTAGTGGATCACAGGCGGGAGGTCGCTAGCAGGGCAGATAGAACTATCTACCTTCATCAAGGCTGAACTCAATGGCTCGGAGAGGAAGATAGCTGAGCTAGGGTTACTAGTCCCCATCTTAGGTTCTCCTCTCACCCCGGGGATAAAGGTAGAGTGCACGATAGCTGGCTCCTTGATCCCGATCCTCCTAGTGGCTAATAAGGAGGGTATCATGAGCGGGTGCTGGTCCACAGCCATCGGTACCACACACCTGAAACTCTCGTCAGCGAATAGGGGGAGCATTAGAGCTGGGAGGGACTGGAGAAGAGCGTAGTAAAATATGCCGAGGTTAGAGTTATCATCTAACTTAGTGCAATCCTTCAGCTCAGATACTCTAACCCTCTTAGCTATTACGAGACTAGCTGGATAGAGCCAGGAAGAGCACTCCGTATCCCATATAACCCTAGTCCTCTCTTCATCGAACCCGAAGGCTAAGAGCTCAGCTATGTTATCCCTAGCCCAGTCCCTCGCGTTCCTCAAGCACAAGTCCGGCCTCAAGCAGTACTTCTCGTCATCAGATACCTGTAGATAGAGGGGAGCCTTCAGTTTATCCTGAAGCCACTTAGCTAGCATCAGAGGGATCAAGTTGCCGAGGTGGAGAGGACCTGAAGGTCCTCTACCGGTGAAGATATAGGGTTTAGAACCTCTCCTGAGGTCCTCAAGAAAGGAATCGAGCGAGCTATGGGCGAAGAATACTCCTCTCTCTAATAAGTAGTGCTCCTCGCCTAAGATCGCTCTCATAGCTGATCTGAGCTCGAAGTCAATCCTCTTGAGTCTCAAATCGCAGAGAAGCCTCTCATAATCTATCCTCTCACCCTTAACCTCCCAAGGCGTTACCTTAAAGCCTGGGATCATCAAGATCACCTAGTATCCTCATCAATCTGAAGAAGGAGAAGAAGTCTCCCGCGGGATGGAACCTGAGCGTCATTATTTGGGGGAACTTAGTTTTGACCTTCTCTAGCATGTAAACCCTATCATCTACGTAAAGGGTGTCCTCCTCCCTCACCCCGAGCTCGGAGAAGTGTTTCAGTATCCTCTCCATCATGATCTGCTTCTCAGGATGTGGCTCTATGACGAGCAGGTCAAAGTAGTGATCCAGCTCGAAGGCCGTGAGCACTTCAAGAGCTCTATCGAACCTGTTCCAGCTGCAAGTAGATAGGAAGATACCCTTGCTCTTGACGTAGGAGAGGAACTCCCTGACGTCATCTCTCAGCGTAACCAAATCGCCTGAGCTGTCCTCCAGCGTCCTCTTATCGATCCTCTTGAGAGGGGGCTTGAGGCTACTCACATCATGATGATCCCACAGGACCTTGTCTAAGTCCAGTACTATGAGCTTAGGTCTCTTCAACACTTACATCCCCTCCCCTCTCCCTCAACCTCTCAGATAAAAGCTTCAAGGCTCTATCAACGTTAAGCCTAGCTTCAGTTTCGCTGAGCGAGGAAGATGTTATGTTCATCTTGATTAAAGGCTCCCCTAACTCTCGGCCCGAGGGGTGACTCTTCACGTAGACGTTGAACTTCCTCATGACCTCCTCTATCAGAGGAGCGGCTTCGGACTCAGGAACTCTTTTAACTAAAAGATCAATGCTAACGTAACTCAAAGGAGGGGCTCTCGATCTTATCAAGTTTTCAACCCTCTCGAATATATCCATCATCTCCAATGGGACTCCCGGGAGCACTAGGATGAGGGTGGAGCCTTCCTCCATCATTATACCTGGGGCAGTGCCCACCGCGTTGTAGATAGGCTTCGCGCCTTCAGGCATCATAGCCATCTTAACCCTGTGCTCAGTCATAGGGAGTTTCTTCTCAGAATATTTCTCCTCTACCATCCTTAAGGCCTCCCCATTAATGACATGCTTCCTGTTCAAAGTCTTGGAGAGACACTCCGAGGTCATATCGTCGAACGTAGGCCCTAAGCCTCCAGTACTTACGATTAGGGAAGCTCCTCTCTCTAGAGCTAGCCTGAAGGCCATAGTGATGTCATCGCAATCGTCCCTCACCGTGAGGGCGCACCTCACTAAGTAACCGTCTAGTGTCAGCTTCCTAGAGAGCCAAGCAAGGTTAGTGTTGACTATCCTTCCGTTGAGGAGCTCGTTCCCGACAGAGATCACCCAAGCCTCCGGAAGCCTCATGCTTAACCCTCACCTCGAGTCTCGAGAGCCTGACCTTAGCCTTCCTAAGCATAGAGTTAGCTACCTCAACTATTAACCTGATGCTCTCAGCGTCTAGTAGATCCCTACCCTTCAACCTGAGGGGTAGCTCGAGCCTCTCGGTACCCACAGCCTCTAAGAAACCCCCCTCCTCGGAAAGGTGCAGTATGCCAGCCCTCTTGAAGCCAGACTCCCTCAGAAGCTTGAGCATACGTATCGAAGCCCTCAGGCTACAGGTGTAAACGTGGATTATCGGTGGTAGTACAGCTAGCCAAACGTTCTCCCCCCTCATGAATCTGAGGAGTTCCTCCTCCTCGACTCCGAAGTGCCACTTCCTCAAACTCCTCATTGAGAACTTCTCGCCGGGCAACTCGGCTTCGTAAAGCTGTACTCTACCTGAACAGCTGCTGGTGGTGTAAGCGAAGGGGAGCGAGTTTATAGCTTCAAGTAAGCTCACTATATCGGGATCAATCCTCCTCTTCTCTAAGTGATCCCTTAACCTCTCTAGAGCTACCTCCTTCCTCCTCTCCCAGCGCATCAGGGACCTCCTACTAGCGAGCTTGGGCTTACTTAAGATTCGTGTTTCGCATGCTAAATCTATAGCTGTTAGCTCCGAGGGTCAGTTAAATAGCCTTACATCAGGCATCAGCTAGTGAATAGGAGATAGAGAGATTTAAGCTTGATCTATCTTGGATATGCATTCCTCCTTAGGATCGGCTCTGGAACCACTCGGTTGATCAACCCATCTAGCGTTGAGATCGTTATAGGATCCTACATAGCCATATGGAGTAGCTCAGTGATTGATCCAAACTCACGATGATCTCAAGCTTATTCTGAAGCGATCTTAGGCTTGATCGAAGGCCGAAGGAACCGCACCCCTCAGAGGCCTCTCGCTGCTAACTCAAGAGCCATCTTAATCTGAGCCATTACAGGCTTGGGAAGGCCCTCTAGCTTAACGTCCATGAACCCCCTTACTAAGATGCTCCTAGCTTCCTCCTCGCTGAACCCCTTCGACATCAAGTAGTAAAGCTGCTCCTCGTTCAACTTACCGACAGCAGCCTCGTGGGAGAGTTGGATGTCATCCACCTTAGCGTCGAGTGCTGGTAGCGTCAGTATCCTAGAGCTATTGGAGAGGAGCAACCCATCGCACTCTATGTGTCCTCTAGTACCCATAGCCTCAGCTGATATGAGCGATCTCGTTATTACGTCAGCTGAGTCCCTCGTTATTACCTTCGACACCACTTCAGCTGAAGTCCCCTCGGCCTTGAGGAAGACGCTCCCGCCTACATCTATCTTGGAGTCCTTATGAGCTACTATCACGGAGGAAAGGTAAGCTCTAGCG
>JAVQRZ010000314.1:0-1851 GCA_033582115.1 Candidatus Korarchaeum sp.
GTTATCCTAACCGGGAGGTAGCTGAAGAGAGGCTCACCATCAGCTCCTCTGCTGATGAGAGTGTGCTTCAACCAGTTATCGTTATCCATCTTTGGGTGATCCAATCTAGTGTGAGCTCCTCTCGTCTCAGTCCTGTTCAGAGCTGAGAGAGCGACTACGTAGGATATCTCAAGCATTGCATCTAACTCGAGGACGTGGACTAGGTTCATGTTGTATTCACGATCTTTATCTGCGACATGCCCATTTCCAAATCTCTCCCTAAGATCTCTAAGCTTTCTTATAGCTTCCTTGATTCCGTTCTCGTCCCTGAAGACGTAGATATGGTCACTCATCGTCTTCTGCATCTCCCTCCTTATCAGGTAGGGGTTCTCCCCCGTGGACCCTCTCAGTATACCATCGAAGATCCTCTTCTCCTCAGCTACGACCTTCTCCATTGGAACCTCTCTCCTATCCTTACTTAAGGCGTAGTCAGCAGCTTGCCTACCAGCTAACATACCGTAAACTAAACAATCCGTCGAGGAGTTAGTCCCTAGTCTATTGGCACCGTGCAGGCTAACGCAAGCAACCTCGCCTGCAGCCCAGAGCCCCTTTACAGGCGTGGCCCCGTAGGTATCTGTATGGACACCGCCCATCGAGTAGTGAGCTACTGGCCTGACAGGTATGGGTTCATCCACTGGGTCAACCCCTGCGAACTCTATAGCTATCTCCCTGACATCCGGAAGCCTCTCGTTTATCTTATCCTCCCCTAAGTGTCTCAGATCTAGTAAAACGTAATCTAGGCCGTTAGGACCCTTGAATCCCCTACCCTCAAGGATTTCGGTCATCTCAGCTTTTGAAACGACGTCCCTGGGAGCTAACTCCATCTTCTCAGGGGCATACTTACTCATGAACCTCTCTCCCTTGTTATTTATAAGGTAGCCTCCCTCCCCTCTAGCAGCTTCTGTTATAAGTATGCCGGAAGGTACTAGGCCCGTCGGGTGGAACTGGAAGAACTCCATATCCTTCAGCGGGAGCCCCGCCCTGTAAGCTATACTCATACCATCTGCTGTTGAGGAGTGAGAGTATGTAGTGAAGGAGAAGATCCTTCCCGCACCTCCAGTAGCTAATATTCCTGCTTTGGCGTGAAACACGTAGAGATCTCCGCTCTTAAGCTCGATAGCAGTAACTCCTCTGAACTCACCGCTGTAGACGAGCAGGGAGGTGACGAAGAACTCATGGTAAAAATTTATACCATCGTATTTCAAAGCGGTATCGTAAAGGGTGTGCATTGCATACAATCCAGTTTTATCTGCAGCGAAGCAGGCTCTTGGGAAACTGTGTCCTCCGAAAGGTCTCTGAGCGATTCTTCCATCACTTCTCCTGGCCCAAGGCATTCCCCAATGCTCCAATTGATATATCTCCTGAGGAGCTAGCCTTATAAATAGCTCAACAGCATCCTGATCTGCAAGCCAAGCGGCACCCTTCACGGTGTCGTAAGCGTGTAGGTCAAAGCTATCACCCTCATCCGGGTATAGAACGGCCCCTGTTCCTCCAGCGTAAGCTACGGAATGGGATCTCATTGCATGAACTTTAGTCACCACGCTTACATTCAACTTATCCTCACTCCTTCTTGCAGCCTCTATAGCTGCTCTGAGACCTGCCAAACCTGATCCTATGATCACAACATCCGTCTCGATGACCTCCATCAAATATGTCGCCTCCCTCACCAGTACATCATTTATCATGTGAAGGAGAGTCAATAAGATAAATGTTTCTAGTATATTAGCTCTAAAAATTCGTTTTCATTATGTAATTTATTTAATAAATCTATTAGATATCATCTAATTTGTAGATATTTTATTTCTCATAATT
>JAVQRZ010000315.1:0-1275 GCA_033582115.1 Candidatus Korarchaeum sp.
CATCTCTCCCGTGGCTAACGAGTCTAGGTAGCGAGCCCGAGTGGTCCAGGTGGGCATGAGTTAGCAGTACTGCATCCACTTTCTCAGGTATCGGAGGGAACTCAGGTTGTTGCTTAGGTATTAATTTCATCCCATAGTCCAGACGAGTCTTAGTCTTACCGGCTTCAAGCAATAGTGCGTTCTTACGAATTTCCCTAGTCCTCCGGTTGCCGTCATCTTTAGTTTAACCATTCCCATGACCTCTCGTTTGGACCTCCTGGGGTCCTTAGCACTGCTAACTCCCAGCATCCCTTTAAAAGTATGACCGCGAGAAGCAAGGAGGTGACTACATGTCCCAAGTACCGTTTTCAGAGTTCAAGAAGCTAGATATTAGGATCGGGGAGGTAGTAGAAGCTGAGAGGGTAGAAGGGAGCAGGAAGTTAGTTAGATTGGTGGTCGATCTAGGAGGTGAGAGGAGACAGCTCGTCGCAGGCATAGCTGAGTACTACGAGCCCGAGGGCTTAGTGGGGAGGCAGATCGTCGTGATCGCGAACCTAGAGAGGAGGAAGTTCATGGGAGTAGAGTCTCAAGGGATGCTTCTAGCAGCTGTAGTAAATGGGAGACCTGTCCTCATAGGACCTGAGGAGAAGGTCCCTCCTGGAACTCCCGTATCTTAGCATCATCCTTTTTCCTCACCTTCAGAGGCTCCTAAGATCCTATATACTTCCACACCCTCATCTCCGATCTTTTTGAAGTCTAAGAAAGCTACTCCCTTCCTCTCAAGTCCCTCTTCTCTAGAGCCTTCTAGCTGTATCTATCGGTAAGTTGAGCTCTGAGGATACGTCAGCTATAGAGACGAAACCTCCCTTCCTCTTAGCGAGCCTTATTATTGCAGCCTCGAGCTTCTCCGAAGCCTTAACTTCCTTAACCCTATGGGTGAGGTAGAGACAGTCTCGCTACCACTAGAAATGAGAACCCAAGTTAGTGTGCACTGGATCAACAGTGCTTGCTACTAGAAAAATGAACCCGAAAAATGCAAGTATTACTAATAGTATGTAAGAAAGGATATCGGAGAGAGAGAGTTAACCCCTCATCTCTCCTTGAGTCTCTTCAACTCCTCTCCAGCTGGGTCCGGAGCTCGATCTTACCGAGCTCCCTCGATGACATCTTTTTCCTCAAGTTCAAGTAGATCAAGAGCTCCTCCAATAGCTATGAGCTCATCAGAGCTGCAGCCCTCGTCTTTCATCTCGTTCACCTTCTCCTCAGACCTCTCGATTATCCTAGCAGCCGAGGTGA
>JAVQRZ010000316.1:0-4873 GCA_033582115.1 Candidatus Korarchaeum sp.
AATGAGGTCCCTGAGCCTCTAGGAGTCACGGGTACACTGTACTTGTTGACGATCTCTAATATCAAAGATACTTCTTCTACGTTTCTCGGCCTAGCAACAGCATCTGGAATAAATTCCATCCCGGAGGAATCGTAAGAGTAAGAATATCTATCTATTTCTTCTCTCAACAGCTGAGATCCTCCTAGATGGGATGAGAGCTCCTCTAATACCTTATCCACATTGAGCTCGCTCATAGTCCCTTAGCATAGTGCTGTAATAGTGATATCTTTAATTCTTTCCTAAGTCGGTAGGAACATATGCTGAAGCTTGGCCTTAGGGACCTGCATGAGGAGTTAGGAGCTAAATTTTTCGAATTCGCAGGATGGGAAATGCCTATGAAATATACTAATTCATTGGAGGAAGCTCTATCTGTTAGGAAAAGTAGTGGAGTATTTGATGTCTCTCACATGGGGAGGCTGAGATTAGAGGGGTCTGAAGTAACTAAGTTCCTGCAAATGGCTACATCGAACAACGTCGATGTGGATATAGGGAGGAGCAGATATACACTCACGCTCAACGAGAGAGGTGGTATAAAAGATGATAATGTAGCCTTCAGGTTATCGAGGGATGAGTACCTCTTCGTCGTCAATGCATCAAACAGGGTAAAGATACTTGACTGGTTTAACGAGCTCGTCAGGAGATGGAACCTTGAGGTTAGGATCGAAGATATTACATTCGACAGTTTTATGCTGGCTATTCAAGGACCAAAAGCCAGAGAAATATTTCACAAAATTATTAATTTCCCTATTAATATAAAAAAATTTAATTTAACTAAGATCACTTGGAAGGGAGATGAGGTAATCGTGAGCAGGACTGGTTACACGGGTGAGGACGGTTATGAGGTTATCCTGAGCGATCAGGAATTAGCAGCAGAACTATTAACTTCTCTAGTGAGAGAAGGGGTCAAGCCTTGTGGTCTGGTCGCTAGGGACATCTTGAGGCTGGAAGCAGGTCTCGTACTTTATGGGAACGATATAGATGAGAATAAGAGCCCTATTGAAGCTAAACTTGAGTTTACGGTAGATTTAGGGAAGGATTACTTCGTTGGGAGGGAAGCAATCCTTGAAATCATGAGTAAAGACGTTAAAAGCGTTAGAGTGGGTTTGTTGAGTGAGAGTAGGAACGCCCCTAGGAGAGGAGAGGTGGTTTATGCAGGGAAGGATAAGGTTGGTTCAGTGACTAGCGGGACGTTTAGCCCAACGGTGGAGAGAGGCATAGGTATGGCCTACGTGCTGAAGGAATATGCTGATTTAGGGAGGGAGCTCCAAGTTGGGGAAGAGAGAAAACTGAAAGTAAGTGTGTCAAAGATGCCCTTCTACGATGAGAGCATTTACGGTTGGAGAAGAGCTACTTTAACTTCCCTAGGACAACATGGCTGACGGTCTTCGCGAGTCTCCGCGTTTCGACTATCCTCACGAAATCCCCCTCGCTGACCTCTAAGCAAGGTGGTAGGTGCGCATGTATCTTACTGCGCCTCCTCTCGTACCTCTTGTACTTCTTATTGTAGTTTAGGTACTCTATGAGGACACTAACAGTTCTCGTCATCTTTGCACTAACGACCCTACCCTCAAGACTAGCATTCCTTAACGATATATTACCGTGCCAAGGGCATTTATCATCATCACAGCTACTCTCGGGTGGTATTAAACCCCTCATCAACTCCTCAGGGATCTTCCTCATGCCTTCTTCACCCTTTCCTCAGGCCTTCCTATCAATCTATCCCCTAATACTAGCACGGAACTACCATCATCGACCTTAAATAAAAAGAGTCTAGCACTCTTAGCTATCATAACCCTCCTATCCTCCTTGCCGATGATAAGACAGTTCCTCGTCTCTAGGATGACCTTACCCTCCACACCCACCTCATAGATATTAGGGGAGTAAATCACCTTCACCTCCAATCCAATGAGCTCGTGGATTAGTATATTACTTGCTTTCACGGGCCCTATATTTTTATACCTCTCTCCCTCAGGATGGTCAATATCCTAGCTCTATCTCTCCTTAGGGCTCTCCTCAAGTGTGTCTTCTCAGTAGCGCCTAGCAACCTCTTCGCTTCATTAAGGAAAATATCCCTCTCAATCTCCCTCAACCTCTCGAGAAGCTCATCAACATCCATTCCTCTAAACTCGTCAAGTTTGCTCGGACTCATCCCCCTCTACCTCACCAACTACCTCTAACTCCTTTTCTAGTTCTTCTGGTATCTCTATAATCTCTGATGTCGATAAGGACTCTACTTCAGATCTTACCCTCTCCCTGATTTCCTCTATAGCATCTTCCTTAACTACCACGGTGTCCGGGCCCCTCACACCGGGCTTAACTATCCTCACCCTGACCCCTATCATGCCTTGGGGCATCAGTACGTGTTTTACAGCGTATTCAACGTTTTCAATGTAATCTTGACCACATCTGTATATCACTCCGTCCCTGAACCTTTCCTCTCTAGCCCTCTGACTCCCGAACTTTCCAGAGAGTCTTATCTCAACGCCCTTGGCTCCGGCAGCCATGACCCTTCTCAAAGCCGAGTAAGCTACTTTCTTGTATCTCTCACCTTTAGCGATCCTTCTAGCTATGTAACTAGCAACTATCCTAGCGCTCAGGAAGGGATCATCTACCTTCTTCGTCTGGATATACGGGTTCTGTATTCCGAGTTCCTCTCTTAGGATATCACTGATCCTCTTCGAAGTCCTTCCACCTCTACCGATGATAACACCGGGACTCTCCACGTAAACAGTTATTATGTCCCTTATGGGGGTAGAGGATATCTCCACACCGTGGAACCCAGCCTTATCGGATAACCTCTCCATGAACTCGTGCAACTTGTACTTCACGATACCCTCCTGAACGAGCTTCTTGTAGATAGGCATTGATCTAGAGGAGCTCATCACTCACTCTCCTCCCTCTCCTCAAGTACTACCTCAACATGTACGAGTTGCTCTATCTTCGGGGTGGCTCTTCCGTAAGCTCTAGGGAAGAAACGCTTCAGTTTCATACCCATCTGAGCTGCAGCGTGCTTCACATAGAGATTATCTGGATCTAAATCCTTATTCGTAGCATTATGCTCAGCACTCTTCAGGATCTTCTTAACGAGCTTAGCAGCTTTAACAGGGTACCTTCCGGCTTTAAATCCGGAGGACCCCCTCCTGTGGGGAACTCCCCCGTTGTACCTTCTGAACGGGATAGGCCGCTTGAGGGCAATTACATAATCTAGTATTTCGTATGCCTCAGATAAATTCTTCCCTTTTATCTCCCTCAACAGTTCTACCATCTCCTTAAAGGATACCCTGAGGTCTCTCCCAGAAGCCATGGCTTCCTTCTCACCCTGAGCAGCGTATGAGTATCCCCAGCTAGGCACCTTTACACCTCTCGTCGGATTGTTGCAACCGACCTTTATAAAAATACCACCATAGTCTCGAGAGATTGTGGTGAAGGTCCGGAGAAAAAATTAATGTTTTATTCTTTAAGCTTCCCCTTAACCTTCAAAGATCCGCTCCTTATCCTCCAAAAGATATAAGAGCCTACTACGATAGGTGGTATTGAGGCTAAGAGTATCAGCTGCGGGGTGACGTAAACCTCTGCACGCTTCACCACTACAGTAAGGGATTTACCGTCCTTCTGCAACTGAGGAACGAACTCCCAGAGCGCATTGTTCCATAGGATCACCTTGGGCGCTATATTGGCACCCATTATCTGAATCGAAGCGATCGTGAAGTTGACCCAGAGGTTACAAGCAATATCATCAGGCAATAGGTAAGTAAGGGGACTTAGATCCAGTAGGTAGTAATCTCCACTACTACTTTTCTTCAGTTCTAGCGGTAAGGTCTCAGCATATATCTCATAACTGACTACGAGGGTTCCTGTAGCCTCTAAAATCTCGCTAGTGTAAGACACCGAGAGGCTCTTGATCCTACCTATGTTGGATGAAGCTGAGGCTAGAGTCACTATCCCAGTGAAGTTTATATCAGGAACACTTCTGTAAGTTACGTTAAAGAAATTCCACCTGAGACCGTATAGAATGAGGAAGTTTTTTCCATAGAAGAAAGTCATCATGTCGAGTAAGGTGGAGTTACTCAAGTAACCTAAGGAAACCGCTCTCTTGAGGAAATTAGCCCTGTTAGTCGGATCTCCGGCTTGAGGGTAAAATATGAACCTATAAGTCCCTCTAAGTCCAGCGGGCGTTTGGTTCATTGTTAAATTCCCCCTAAAGTTCATCCAGTTGAGGATAGGAGCCTTCAGGGTGTTCGTATAGAAGAAGGTCTCATCTTCACTCAAGGTCCTGTAGACACTTGCCTTCAGAGTAGCGGACAGGTCCTCCCTCACTTGAATCGATGCCACAGGCATGGGGTATGCTGAATGCAGAGCTCCTACTTGACCAATTAGTATCACTGCGAGGATTATTGTAACGAGGGGCTTGTACCTCATTGACTACACCTCTTTCGGGCGCTTTAGAAATCATCTTATTTAAATTCTCTTACATCTAGACATCGCGAATGCCTACAAGGAGGGGTACCCTTCTCTCAGTATTTTACTCTGGAGATGAAAGAGCTGCTATAATGAAATTTTACGATATAGATAATGGTGAAGTATTTTCAATAAAAGACAATATCGACCATAAACCTTACCTTCTTACGAACGCTCCTGAGGAAAGGTTGTCTGAACTGCTCGCTGAGTTCTTACCTAGGATACACTCAGTTTCAAGAGTGAGGAAATACGATGTGCTTAGGGATGCTGAAATCGAGCTGATTAAGGTAGAGGCGAAGGATCCATTAGCAATAGGAGGGTCACCTAAGAACATGAGGGATACACTGGCTAAATTAGGGTACGGCGTCTGGGAGGC
>JAVQRZ010000317.1:0-5100 GCA_033582115.1 Candidatus Korarchaeum sp.
ATATCGTACGCTCTCAGTATAGCTAAGATGGCCAATGAGATAGCGGGTAACCAGCCTATAGTTCAGAGGTTAGGGGATCTGAAGAGGGGGAGGAGATCCACTGAAGCTAGGCTCACTAGGAGCGTAGTTAGGCCCACGCTATCAGGAGCGACGCCGGGGGACCTGAGCTTCGTCCTCCCCTTCAGGTACCTGAAGGATATTTTAGAGATGTTGAAAGCCATGAACGAGATAATGCCTGGGATTTACTCAGATCATACGCTCCTCTACGGAGTTGAGGTGAAACTTTACGGAGCTAAGATCGACTTGAAACCTAATCTAGAGACTAGAGTTATAGAAGGGCTTTACGCAGGAGGGGATGGTGCCGGTGTGTCCAGAGGGCTCGTGCAAGCAGCTGCCTCTGGGGTCTGGATAGGGAGGGATATCGCTAGAAGACTCTCCCATGGATCGAGATGAGAATGGACTCGAAAGGCGTCAATTCGAATTTCTTCAGGGATGACGGAGTCTAGGTTATGTGAAACCACTAGGAATCCTTATATTAATTTTTCAAGGTATTAAATCATGATTGTGACCAAAAGGTGCGAGCATGCCGCTAGGTGTGAGAGAGGAGAGGATGTTTAAGAAGAAGTACGGGAGTTACCTCAAAACTTTAAAGGAATTAAGCGTAGAGAGAGCTGAAGAAATAGCTGCATTGTTAACCGTAGCTGATATACTGTCCTCCTCGAGAAAAGTTGACGTCAACCTGACCTCCCCTCGTGCTTAAGGTACCTCCTGAGGACTAACTTACCCCACATCATTACTGAGACCGTTACAGAGCTCATAATCCCCCTCTCGGAGGCTTTAAGGGGTAATAGATTCCCTCATCCTGAGCTTAGCGCCACTCATTCGGTGCTAACCCACTAAATATTGCATTCTTAGATGATCACTTAGTACAGAATCTAGTTTCTGGAACTGAAGAGACCCTAATTGAGGATGGTTCCCTATTCATGAATTAAAAAGACTTAGAAGGGGGATAAGGTTCCTTTCAGAGTTTCGCTTTAAGTTCCTCCGCCTTTTTCCTAACATTGTTCAACACATCGAGGAATAAGTTGTTCCCATGGGAATCTATCGCTACCATAGTCGGACCGAATTTCTCAACTTCCACGACCCACATCGCTTCAGGGACCCCTAAGTCCAGCCAGTGGACTTCCACTACCCTTCTCACCGCGTTCGTAGCGAGCACCGAGACGCCCCCTGGGTAGGCGAGGTAAGCTGCGCCGTACTCCTTCATCCCTTGAG
Source organism: Candidatus Korarchaeum sp. (assembly GCA_033582115.1). GTDB lineage: Archaea > Korarchaeota > Korarchaeia > Korarchaeales > Korarchaeaceae > Korarchaeum. The sequence goes on from JAVQRZ010000317.1 coordinate 1,276, forward strand.
TCGTCCTCTCGAATAGACCTCCTTTCCCTATGATCAGCCTGACGCCAAACTCCCTTATGAAATCAGCTTCTACGCTCTCCATCCTAGCGCTAGTCGTAGGCCCGAAGCCGTATATCTTCCACTCCCCATCCACCTTACCCACTATAGGACCGCAGTGATAGAGAGCCATTCCCTCAAGCTTCACCGGAACCTTGTCCTTTTCACCTTTAGCAGCTAGTTCAAGAGCTCTCCTGTGCACCTGGTCTCTTCCAGTTATTATTATCCCGTCTAGATATACTACATCTCCTACCTTAAGCTTCCTGACTTGATCCTCAGTGACAGGAGTCCTCAACTTGTACTCAACCATTCGGATCACCCCCCTATGGTGGTAAAATCATCCTCAGGTTACCGCTCCTATCGAATATACCCTCAGCTCTCCTGAAAGCCCAGCACTGCGTACTTATACCTACGGGTAGGCTAGCAGGGTGCTTGTGAGCCCACTCTATCTTAACTCCCAACGCATAAGTCCTACCTCCAAGTCCCATAGGGCCAAGTCCAAGAGAATTTATCGTTTCTAAGAGTTCATTTTCAAGTTCTGCTAACTTAGGGTCAGGATTCGGATCATTTAACCTCCTGAAAGTCGCTTTCTTCGCTAGTTTTATCGCTAGATCAGCGCTACCTCCAACACCAATCCCTACTATTATCGGAGGACAGGGCTGAGGACCTGCATCCACCATAGCGTCTATCACAGCTCTCTTTATCCCTTTAACTCCTAACACAGGGCTGAGCATGTATATTTTAGAGGTGTTCTCGCTGCCACCTCCTTTAGCTAGGAACATAACTCTCATCTGATCTCCGGGAACGAGATCTATGTGTATTATAGGGACGAACCTCCCTGTATTGTCACCAGGATTCTCCCCGGTCCAAGGATTCACGGTGTTCGGCCTGAGAGGTATCTCAGCAGTAGCCCTTCTCACCGCTTCCTCTATAACAGACTTAACTTCGGACCTCATTGGGAACTCATCCCCTAGCTCTATGAAGAATGTCGGTGTTCCTGTATCTTGGCACATCGGCATCTTAAGCCTGCCTGAGGCCTCTATGTTCCTCAGAATTGCATCTAAATTAGCTTTAGCGACTGAGTTGGCCTCCATCTCATATGCCTTAATTAGAGCATCCTTAACGTCTTTAGGGACGTTAAAAGCAGCTTCCCTCATCATCCTGACGATCCCATCGGTAATAGACCCCCTGAGGTCTCCCATACTGAGCCCCTGTTCTCAGTGCTGTATAAATTATTAACTTTTCGCTCAACCCCAAGGGCCTACCTCCAGCGCACTTAGGGGCAGCTCGCATCCTTCTCTTTTGCCCTACTCTTCCATTACGATTAAAAATTTGAAGATTATAGCTGCTTACTTAGGAGTGACCCGAGCCTCCTTATCCCCTCATCTATTACGCTAGGATCATTATAAGAGTATCCAAGTCTCATACCGTTCTTAGGTGTCCTCTTAGCGACATCTACTAATTTGCCTTCTACTGGATCGTAGATATATCCTTTAAGTGGGTAGAAAGCTTCTCCCGGGACGTAAAGTATGTCATTTGGTATAGCTACCTCCTCTAAGAACTTCTTACTATCGAATCCCTTATCAGAGGATTCCCACCATATGAAGAACCCTCCTGTAGGGTCTGTCCTCCTACCATCAGGGAAGCTCTCATCTATAGCCTTCGCCATAGTCTCGTACCTCTTCCTATAGCCTTCCCTTACCTTATCTATGAACTGATTGAAGTAAAGCTCGTAGTAGAGTTTAGCCATCTTCTGCGTTATCGTCGGCGTGCACAGGTCATGATATCCCTTGGCCTTCACCACCTCCTCCCTTATCTCCGGAGGCATTAAGTTGTAACCTATCCTGAGGACGGAGACCTCCTTACTCGTGGTCCTCATATAGATAACGGTACTCCCATCATCGAACGCCCTTATCGGTTTCAACTTTTCCCCCCTGAACTGGATCTCCCTATAGGCTGCATCTTCTAACAGATAGATGCCGTTATCCTTAGCTACATCCAGCAGTTCCTTCCTCCTGCTTTCAGGCAAGGTGGTCCCTGATGGGTTATCCGAATCCGCTACCACGTAAATCAACTTAGGCTTCCTCCCTAGCTCCCTCTCAGCCTTCCTTATGGAGTCCTCAACGTACTCAGGGATGATCCCTTCCTCATCACTAGGCACCGCTATCGTGTTCCCATACAATTTCGTCACGACGTTCACGAACCCTAAGTAGACCGGGGCCGGGACTATCACTATATCACCAGGGTTGAGGAGGACATCTAAGGCTAAGTAGATCATCTGTTGGGATCCTGTCGTCACCACTACCTCTTTCCAACCTTCCTCCTTATCGAGGTTTATGGAATCTCTCTCCCTCAGGAAGTTAACTAGGGTCTTCCTAACATCTGGAAGACCATCTGTTGGGCCGTAATTGTAATCCTCAACGACCTCTATCTCCTTTCCGGCGAAGACATCCTCTAGCTCCCTTAAGGCAACCCTCATTAAGAGCATTGGGAAGGCTCCTATCGGTACTACCCCAGGTTTACCACCGGCGAAGTAATACTTCACTTTGTATCTAAGTAGTCTCCTTATCTCAGACTCCGGGATGAGCTTAGTCCACTCAGCTAAATCGACTCTGGATGAGGGCAAGGTAACACCACACTTACCTATAAGTAAAACAATTTAAATGATAAGGGGACCTATAAGCAGTGTTTTTGAATAAATATTCAACTAATCAATTGATTTGCTTATACTTATTCTAACAAAATTTTAATAGTAAGTTTAAAAACAATTTGGATTATTTGATGTAGATCATTCAAAACTCTGTTTACTTAATGACCTTCGTATCACCACTTTGGCCTTCCTCTATAACCCTCATCTCTCCCCCTGAAATCCCTCCTTCTCCTCTGGGGCCTGAAATCGCTCGAGGCTTCTGGCATATCTTTAGGAACATCCTCAGCTTTTACAAAGTCTTTATCACTCATTTCAGAGAAACTCCCCATGTTTCCTAGGTTAAGCTGAACCTTTCCCCTATAGACAGTTGTGAAAGCATTTTGAAGCTCGATGATGTCTCCCTCCTTCAGTTTGCCTGCATGGTCCCCCCAAAGAACGAGAACTACTCTTCCCGTCTCATCACCGACCGTCGCTTCTGATAGGGTTCTTGGGCCCCTCTTGGTCTCTACAACTCTCGACTCACCAACTTCGAGGACCCGGACCTTTACATTCACGCTGTTCTCTCCGGGTCTTAGATCCAATACCTTACGACTCGTCGACATACTACTCGCCTCGAAGGCGTTACTTCACTCCTATCCCTAGCTATTTAAATGTGATGTACTAACTCGAGGGTCTACTGAAACTCGTGATCGTGATTCAAGAAGTTTTTAAGCGATGAACAAGCTTAACTTGGCGAGATGAATTTTTATAAGATATTAAAATAGGCCTAATAAGCTCCCATAACTACGTCAAATCCCAGTCGCCTAGAACGATATTCCATAAACTGGAACTTTTATGATCATGTACTAGATATATCTATAAAATATATTTTAATTATTGATAATTTAGTTATTTAGTTTTCGCATTATTCAATATATAAGAAAAATAATCTCTAATTTATAATCGTGAAATTACAATGATAAACATTAAATATTTTTGATTCCCGGGTAACGGGGTCCCGGATGAACGGAGGAGGTAGCATCGATATCAACAGGTTGATCTACGATATAAGGAGGATCTTGAATAATAACCTCACTAGAAGCTTCATAAGAATAATAGGAAGTCCTAAAAAGCTTTCTAGAATACTTGCCATATATGCT
>JAVQRZ010000318.1:0-1552 GCA_033582115.1 Candidatus Korarchaeum sp.
ATAATAAAGTCCTCTGAATCAGGTCTTTGGTTGCTAGATTATTTCCTATCAGGTTATGACCTTATAATATTAGTAGATTCTATATTAGGTAGTGAAGCCGGTGAGCTCGTTCGAGTAGACCCTAGTTCACTGAGGCAGGTAGTTGCTCCTTCCCCGCATTACTACGGGGTCCCTGAGATCCTAAGTCTGTTGAGGGAGTTGGACGAAAGGGTCCCTGAGGTAGAGATTTACTGTATAACGATTAACGAATCGCGCTTAGGATCTCCTGTTAGTGAGGAAATCCGAGTTGCTGCGAAGAAGCTTGCTGATGTCATATTGAGCGAGATTTTACAACTCCTCCAAACCCAGCGAGATACCTCCCCTAATGATTTTTAAGTCATAAAGGACTCTCCATAGGTGAAAAGGAAATGCATGAGTGGTCGCTAGCCGAAGTCATAGTAGAGACTTTAGCATCTAAAGTGAAGCTAGAGGGTACCAGAAGGATCTCAGAGGTCGAGATAATTCACGGAGAGATGATGGAGCTAGAACTAGATATATTGAGATTCGCACTAGAGGAACTATCGAAGGGGACGCCTTTAGAGGGTTCTAGGTTTATATTCAAGGAAGAGAAAGCTTCATTTCGGTGTAACTCCTGCGGATACAATTGGGACTTCGAACAAGCTCATGAATCGCTCCCAGAGGATTTGGGAATAAGGGAGGGAGTTAATGGAGATAAGGAGAGCCCAATTCACTTCATCCCCTATCTAGCTCAAGCCCTAATGAAGTGTCCTAGTTGCGGCAGCAGGGACTTTGACGTGGAATCTGGGAGGGATTTGAGGATCTGCAGAGTCGTTCTAGAGGGGTGAGTTCATTGGAGGATCCGATTTTTGAGAGAGCTAGGGCTAAGCTCAGGGAGATACAGAGGGTTACCTTAGTAGCTTCAGGGAAGGGAGGGGTAGGTAAGAGCATACTAGCTGCTTCCATCGCGCTTACCTCTAAGATAAAGGGGTACAGGACTGGTCTATTGGACCTAGATCCATGGGCCCTCTATACCTAGGATATTCAGGTTTGATGGTGAGTTAGTGGCCGATAAAGAAGGCTTGATCCCTCCTGTTGTGAATGGACTTAAACTCATGTCCCTAGGGTTGATGGTAGGGGATAACCCGATACCTCTTAAGGGTGAAGGTAAGAGGTCAGCGCTCTCGTTCCTCCTTGCCATGACGAATTGGGGGGATCTGGAGCACTTAGTGATTGATATGCCTCCCGGGACTGGCGATGAGACGATATTCTGCCTAAGAATCATGAGGGGCATGAGTAACACTGGAGCTGTCGTGGTAACTACACCCTCCTCCCTATCGCAATCCGTAGTTGCTAGGCTAATCGAACTCCTCAGGGAGGAGGGATTGAGGATTTACGGGCTCATTGAGAACATGGCTTACATCAAGTGTCACGGTGAAACTTTAAGACCTTTCGGGAGCATAGATGATAATTTCCTTAGTAGGCACGGTATCAGGGTCTTAGCGAGCCTGCCCATAGATCCCTACATAGAGGATCGAATTAAGAAGGAGGGGTT
>JAVQRZ010000319.1:0-2030 GCA_033582115.1 Candidatus Korarchaeum sp.
TTCGAGACGACTAAGGAGATGAAGCATGCTTACTACAGAGGTGAGAGACCTAGGCTCCTAGAGGGCAGGAACCTAGGCATGATATTCGAGGAGCCGTCCACTAGGACCAGGGTGTCGTTCGAGGTAGCTATGAGTCAGTTAGGAGGGCATGCTCTCTACCTCAGGCCTGGGGAACTGCACTTAGGGGTGAGGGAGACTATAGCTGATACAGCGAGGGTCCTGAGCAGGTATTTAGATGGTATAATGGCTAGGTTGCTTAAGCACGAGACTTTAGAGGAGTTAGCCAGGCATGCGAGCATACCCGTGATCAACGGTCTGACGGATTGGTTTCACCCCGTTCAAGCTCTGACAGATGTTTATACGATGTGGGAAAAGTTCGGAGACCTCAAGAAGATAAAGGTGAGCTTCTTCGGGGACGCTACTAATGTAGCTAACTCTCTGCTCGTATTGACCTCCAGGCTGGGGATGAACTTCACGTTCTGCGGTCCAAGGAAGTACTGGCCGAAGGAGAGAGTGATGAAGATGGTAGAGGAGAACGTAACTGAGACAGGAGCTAACGTAGAGATAACTGAGGACATAGATAAAGCTATAAAAGACGCTAACGTCATCTACACCGATCTATGGTGGTGGATCGGGCAGGAGCATGAGGCTGAGGAGAGGAAAGTAGCCTTCCAGCCTTATCAAGTCAACGCGAGCTTGATGAGGAAAGCGGCGAGGGACGCTGTCTTCATGCACTGCTTACCCGCGGGCAGAGGGATGGAGGTTACTGACGATGTTATAGATGGGCCTTGGAGCATAGTCTGGGATCAAGCTGAGAACAGGCTTCACGTGGAGAAAGCTATCCTAGTGCTGCTAATGGGTTAGGTGGGTTAATGTCCGAGGTTAAGTTCAAGAAGGTACTTAGGTACTGGGAACTTTTCCTATTCAACGTCTGCGCTATAGTGGTTCTGGATACAGTGGCTTCCTCAGCAGCTATAGGGATGCAAACCTTCTTCTGGTGGTTCCTCACATTATTCCTCTTCTTCATACCTTACGGTCTGATCACAGCTGAGCTAGGATCAGCTTGGCCTAGTGAGGGAGGTATCTACGTATGGGTCAAGGAGGCTTTCGGTGAGAAGTGGGCTGTGATGACCTCCTGGCTCTACTGGGTCAACGTAGCTATATGGATGCCCTCCGTCTACGTCCTCTTCAGCGGTACCCTAGCTAAGGTTTTCGCCCCTGAGCTAGACGTCTGGAGCCAAACCGCTATAGCTATAGTGATGACTTGGGTTACCGTAGCCGCGGGTATACTCGAGCTAGGCAAGTCCAAGTGGATCCCGAACGTAGGAGCGGTCGTTAAGGCTTTGGTCCTACTTGGCGTTGGGACGCTCGGGGTTTACTGGACCTTAAGCAACGGTTTCGCGAACCCCTTCACACCCTCAGACTTGCTTCCATCTTGGAGCATCGCCCTAGCGTATCTGCCGGTGGTTGTCTACAACTACATGGGCTTTGAGTTAGCGAGTTCAGCTAGCGAGGAGATGGTAGACCCTAAGAGAGACGTCCCCAGAGCGATAATATTCGCCGGAGCTGCTATATTCCTCCTCTACGTGATAGGTACGTTCGGCTTACTCGCTATACTCCCCCTTGAGAAGCTCAGCATCGTGACGGGTATAATTGACTCTGTGATAGAAGTAGCTAACACGCTGGGACCTGCAGGGCAGGCTCTGATACTGATATTCGGCGTGCTGATACTTTACACCTTCTTCGCTAATATGGTCACGTGGACGTTAGGAGCCAACAGGGTGCTCGCTTCGACAGCTGCTGAGGGTCTCCTGCCTAAGTCTCTAGGCCACTTGCACAGTAAGTACCTCTCCCCTGATTACGCTTACTACTTAACAGGTGCTATAAGTACCGTATTGCTTATAGGAAACGCAATACCTGCTGAGACTGTGGCTAGCATATTCTGGACCCTCTTCGCTCTATCAAGCTTGATATTCCTCCTTCCCTACCTGCTGCTCTTTCCCGCATTCTTGAAGCTACGCTACTCAAGG
>JAVQRZ010000320.1:0-8745 GCA_033582115.1 Candidatus Korarchaeum sp.
ATATCCGTAAATCGCATTAGTAACTACTTTTATCGCTTTTTGAGCAGCTTCCAACTTTCTGTACTCTACATCATCCTGTTTAAGTTCTCTAAGAGATTCTTTTATTTTATGTCTCTCCTCCATTAATCTCTCAACAACCCCTGGGACTAACCCCCTCCAATCCCTGCAGACCTTGGCTTTAACTCCCTCCACGATAACCTCCTCCGTATCCCTGCATAAGCCCTCCTGCGGGTCGACCGTTTCGAAGCTGATGTTATGTAGGACCATTATAGAGGGGTACATACTAGCGAAGTCCAGGTAACAGATGCTCTCATAAATACCAGGAGACTTCATCCACACGAAACCCCCTTCGTAATCCTCTCTGGTCTTCTGGGTGATCTGAAAAGCTACCCAACCACTGTTCCTCACCTCTTTAAGCAATATAGCCTCTACGATTTCACCAACAGAGCTCCTGAGCAGCTTATGAATAGGCAGAAGGGACATCCTTGATAACGCAACTTGATACTCAATTACCTTAGAGTATATGCTTATTATAGTCTCCAGTTTCCTCTTGAGGTATGATAAAACACTGTCTCTATCGTGCTCCCAAGCATCAGCTATCCTGAACTTCATCATCACCTTAGGCCTCTCTACACCGAGCTCATCAGCTAGTTCGTACCAAGTCCTCTCAGGGAGATAGGGGAAGTCCCTCCAAGCCACTGAGAAAAGGTCTAGGTTTGCCCTCCCTCTGATCCTATTCTCAACGATTATCGTACCTCTAAAGAACTTTCCGGTTTCAAAGGGTTCTGAACCATCTCTACCCACTTGAAACCTGATCCCCAACACCCTTGCTCGTCCCATTATATGCTTGAACTCATCGGCATCTTGACCATAACCAACTAAGACATCCGGATCCTCCTTAGTTATCACTGAGGAGAACTCCTTTATCAGGGAGGAGTCATCAAGATCTTCAGAATGTATCACTTCGGCAGGGCCTCCGTCTATAGCGTTAGAAATAGCAACTAAGGGGCTTTTTCCCTCTACTGGAAAACCGTCTTTACTATAAACGATACCTGAGAAGAAGAGCTTCTTTAAGTCCTCAATCCCTCTACTCCTATCCTTTGAACCGGGAGCGCTGAACGGGACCAGCCCTTCATCCAGTACGTACTTAAACCACGTGGGTAACCCTGCCTCTATAGGTTTCCTCACGCTTTTGAGAGCTCTCCTCATAGATCTTTCGTCCTTAAAGTATAGCTTTATCAACTCCTTCTCTATACCCATGATTTTCCTCTTAACTCTCTCCTTCTCCAAGAAACCTGTGACGCTACCTTCTTCCTCCGGGAGAATATAGAAGTAAGGTCTCAATTTGACCCTCTCGCTTAACCCTCCTGAAAACCAGAGCTCCAGACTATCCTCAAGTTCCTCTATGTGGAAGTAGATCCTTCCTCTATCCATGTGACTTCTATATATGCTGTTCAGAGGAGTATAATAAACACTATGAGGGAGTTCAATTCGCTCGTAGTAAGGTATTCGGAGATAGCTCTGAAGAGCTCAAGAGTAAGGCGACAAATGGAGAAGATTCTACAGAGAAACCTGGAAGAAACTTATAGAAACGAGGGCATCCATTTTCTAAAGATTGTTAGGAGAGCAGCTAGATTGATAGTTTACACTTCAGATCCGAAGGTCAGGGATTACACTAAGCTAGTCTTTGGTATTAGCTCCTATAGTCCTTCCATAGAGGTATATACCGATCTGGATCTCATATCGAGAGCTGTTGAACTTGTAGCTGAATGGAGCGAGGGAAGCTTCGCTATAAGAGTCCAGCGAATAACGAAAGAGTTTCCAATGACTTCTCTAGAATTAGCGAAGGAGTTAGGAGCTGTAGTGAAGAAGAAAACTGGAAGAAGTGTGGATCTAAGCAACCCAGATCAAGAGATAAGTGTAGAATTAATCGGAAGGTATTCTTACGTTTCCGATGAGAGAATAAAGGGTTATGGAGGGCTGCCAGTAGGCACACAGGGGAAGGTCATCGCTCTGATCTCCGGTGGAATCGACAGTCCGGTGGCAGCTTGGCTGATAATGAGGAGAGGGGCTCAAGTGGTCCCGGTGCACTTCTCTAAGAATAAGATTGAAGAGGAAAAGTTCAGGAGGATAGTTGATATACTCAAGAGGTATTCTTACGGCGTGGAATTCAAGCCGATGATAGTTGAGCATGGAACTTTCCTTCAAGATCTGTTAAGTAAGGATTCCAGGGAGTGGACCTGCCTCTTCTGTAAAAGGAGGATGCTTACCACTGCTAATGAATTAGCTAAAGAACTCGGAGCTAATGCTATAGTTACTGGAGATTCCCTGGGGCAAGTAGCCTCCCAAACCCTAGCCAACCTTGAGGTAGAGAGTAGGTGCTTAGAGAAGCCAGTCCTCAGGCCGCTCATAGGTATGGATAAAGAGGAGATAGTCAAGTTAGCTAAGGAGATTGGGACTTATGATATCTCGATTACCTACAAGGGTCCCTGTCCTTTCGTGCCCATGAAACCTAAGACTGCAGCGAATTTGAGGGATTTCATCAAAATGGCTGAGAAGATCGGGTTGGAGGAGCTTCTAAGGGGTTGTGATGGGGCTTAGCAGCTTTCGCGTTTCCCGAGCCCTTGGGGAGCTCAGTACTCCGCGAAACGCAGCCAGGCTTAACTTCCGGGTTCGGAATGGGTCCGGGTGTGTCCCTGGCCGCTATGACCGCTCGCCCCTTCACTATTGATTGACTGCTTTAAAAACTTACGCATCAGTAAGCTTAAATAAGAGCCCTTCCGTGGAAAGGTTCATCTATTTTAAGGTTTTTAATAAATTAATTAATTATTTTATAAATTTTTGGATTTATTAGATAATAAACTGACTTCTTTAACCTTTTAGAGGAGATAAGCCGCACTGACGATTCATGAGGTCGAGTGACTGGAACTCTATCCGCTGCGGAAGCATTAAAAATATCGAAAGTAGCGGAGAGTTGGAACGAAAGTTAGTAGTGGGGTGCGACTCTATGCGTAAGATAAGGATGTTAGAGAGACTATTTAGCCCTAAAAGCTATGAATCGGAGATATTGAAGTACTGGGAAGAGAAGAAGATCTATGATAAACTAAGAGAATTGAGAATTCAGGCGAGGAAATTCCATTTCTTAGATGGACCTCCCTATCCATCTTCAGACACACCCCATCCCGGTACCGTTTGGAACAAGATTGTGAAGGATGCTATAGTGAGGTTCAAGAGAGGAGAAGGCTATCTTGTACTGGACAAAGCTGGGTGGGATACTCACGGACTACCGATAGAGGTTATGACGGAAAAAACCCTTGGATTTTCCTCAAAGAAGGATATAGAAAGTTACGGGATAGATAAATTCGTGGAGAAATGTAGAGAATTAGCTTCGAAGAACATAGATTCTATGACTCAACACTTCAAGGAGTTCGGAGTTTCACTGGACTGGAGCTCCTCCTATAAGACGTATGAAAGAGAGTACATAGAGAGCGCCTGGTGGGGCTTGAAGAATATTTGGGAAGAGGGAAGACTTTATCAAGGAGAGAGACCCGTGCATTGGTGTCCAAGGTGTGAGACGGTACTTTCAGATTATGAGGTCAGTGAGAGCTACAGGGACATGATGGACCCCTCTATATTCGTTAAGTTCAAGGTGGTTGGGAAGGATGAGTACCTAGTCATATGGACCACGACCCCTTGGACGCTACCGGCTAATGTAGCGGTGATGGCTCACCCTGAGGAGAAGTACGTGAAAGTTAAGACGGATGAAGGGGTGCTGATACTAGCTGAGAGAAGACTCGATTATGTGATGAAGGAATCTGGAATCAAGCAATACGAAATCCTGGAGGAATTTCAAGGGATCTCCTTAGAGGGTTTAAGGTATGAACACCCTCTTAAGGATGTAGTAGATCTTCAGAAGAGCCTTAATGATGCTCACAAGGTGATCTTGAGCTCTGAGTACGTAACCATGGAGGAGGGAAGCGGTTGTGTTCACATCGCCCCTGGGCATGGGAAGGAGGACTTCGAAATGGGTCTAAGGTACGGACTTCCTGTCAAGAGTCCTGTCGATGAGAGAGGATTCTTTACCCCAGAAGCTGGAAGGTACGCTGGTTTGTATGTCAGAGAAGCTAATAACTTGATAATAGGAGATCTAGAGGATAGAGGGGCTCTTTTAGCCAAAAGCACGATAATACACAAGTACCCGGTGTGCTGGAGATGCGACTCTCCTCTCGTAATAAGGACGACAAAGCAGTGGTTCATCAGGCTCTCAGATATAAGGGAGAAGCTCCTTAGCGAGAGCGATAGTGTGAAGTGGGTCCCTAAATGGGGAGGAGAGAGGAGGTTCAGGGACTGGTTATTAGGCATAGAGGACTGGATAATATCGAGGCAGCGTTACTGGGGTATACCGATACCGATATGGATATGCGATCGTTGTGGTAATCTTGAGTTAATAGGGTCCTCTAAAGAGTTGGAGGAGAGGTCTGGTGTCAAGCTGGAGGACCTACACAGGCCTTGGGTAGATAGCGTCCCCTTCGGTTGTAAGTCCTGTGGGGGTATTATGAGGAGAGTCCCCGATATAATGGATGTATGGTACGATTCAGGCATATCATTCTTTGCCAGCTTTGGATACCCATATAAGAACAGAGAATCCTTCTATGAAGTATTTCCAGTCGATTTCATAACCGAGGGACACGATCAAGTTAGAGGATGGTTCTTCTCACTGCTCAGGATAGGAGTCCTGCTTTTCAGTAGAGCTCCCTATAAGTCTGTCCTAATGCACGGTTTCATGCTAGATGAGAGAGGTAGAGAGATGCATAAGAGGCTCGGAAACTACGTTCCTCCTCAAGAAATAATAAAGAAGTATGGGAGGGACTGCTTCAGGGCTTTCGTATTGACTAAGGTTCCATGGCAGGATTTAAGGTTCTCCTGGAAAAGTATAGAGGATGTAGAAAGGAAGCTGAACATAATATGGAACGTTTACGTTTTTGCATCAACGTACATAGGGGATAGAGAAGTTAGGCCTTTGGATATGATCGAGATGAGGGACCCTATAAACAAGTGGTTGATCTCCAGGTTGAACACAATGATGAAGAACTTCAGGGAGGCTATGGAGGAGTATAACCTCCATGTTGCAACTAACGAGGTCATTAACTTCCTCATAGAGGATGTTAGCCATCTCTACCTCAGGGTCTCAAGAAGGAAGATCCGATCTAGGGATGAGCTCGTTTCCTCAGAATGGTCCAGCGTGCTTTATCATGTGCTCAAGGAGACCCTACCTTACTTATCCATCGTGACTCCTTTTCTGGCTGAGAAGATTTATCTAGATTCTTTCAAGATGGAAGGAGATCCTGAAAGTATCAATATGATCCTCCTCCCGCAGCCAGATAACTCTATAATAGATAAAGAGCTAGAATCCCTAATGGAAGTAGCGAAAATGATAATAAGTTCAGCAGGCCAGGCTAGAGCTAACGTGGGGCTTAAGAAGAGACAACCTCTAAGGAAGATGATAGTCTCCTCAGAGAATCCTTATGTGAGGAAAGCTGTTGAAGTATTTGCTGAGGTCATAGCGATAGAATCTAATGTGAAGAATTTAGAGTTGGGAAGCCGACCGGAGGGAGGGAGATGGGCTGAGGGTAGTTTCAACGGGGGGAAGGTTTACATCTCTCTAGATGTCGGAGAAGAGGAGATCCTCGAGGGCCTCTCTAGAGAGATAATAAGGAGGATACAACTCATGAGAAAGGAGTTAGGTCTCACACTAGGTGTCGAGAGGATAGAAGTTTACATACAAGGGGATGATGTTATAAGGAAATCTATTGAGGACTTCTACGATGAAATAACCTGGAACTCCGATGCTGATACGATTCATGTTGTTGAGAGCTCAGAAAGGATCTCCGGCATTTCTTTCGGTAGAGAGTGGGAGATTGATGGGAGGAAGGTGTTCATATGGGTGAGGAAGCTGTGAAAGTGCACGGGTGGGTTAGTGAGGTAAGGAGTCTCGGAAAAGTGAGGTTCATAATCATAAGAAACTGGAACGAGAAGATTCAGATAACGCTGAAGAAGGGTTTGGTTGATGATAGCTTATTTGAACTAACGGAGAACCTGACTCAGGAGTCTGTAATAGAAGTCATAGGGAGGGAGATCGCGGAGAAGATCGCCGTAGGGGCTGATAGGGAAGTTATACCTGAGAGGATAATAGTTCACTCATATGCAAACCCTCAGCTCCCCATGGATCCCAATTGGAAGGTCCCAGCGCAAACTCCCACTAGATTTGATAGATCTCTGGACCTGAGGAGGCCTGAGGTTCAGGCTATCTTCAAAATAGAGTCCTCATTGCTCAACGGGATGGAGGATTGTCTCAGGAGAAGAGGTTTTATCAGGGTCTTCACACCAGCTTTGATAGGAGCAGCGAGTGAGAGCGGTGCAGAGGTCTTTAAGGTAAATTACTTCGATAAGGAGGCTTACTTGAGACAAGACCCCCAACTCCATAGGCAGCTGACGATCTTAGGAGGTTTTGAGAGGATTTACGATTTAGGAACCAATTGGAGGGCTGAATTAAGCCGTACCCCAAGGCATTTAAGTGAGTTCAGATCATTAGCTGTTGAAATGGCTTTTATTGAGAATGAGCAGGACACGATGAGGATTGAAGAGGAAATAGTCAAGGAGGGAATAAAGAGAGTTATTGAAGAGAGATCTAAGGAGTTAGAGATACTTAAGGTGAACTTAGAGGTTCCTAAAACACCATTCCCTGAGCTTAGATTTCCTAAGATCTACGATATATTAGCTGAGTATGGAAAGGTAGTTGAGTACGGCGAGGACTACGATACTGAAGGCGAGAGGATCCTATGGCATTACGTGAAGGAAGAATACAATTCAGATTTCTTCTTCGTGAATCGCTTTCCCTTCAAAGTGAAACCGTTCTACGTTATGAAGGAAGATGACACATGGGCTAGAAGCGTAGATCTACTCTACAAGGGGTTGGAGCTGAGCAGCGGTGGTCAGAGGGAACATAGATATGAGGTCCTGATATCTCAGATAAAGGAGAAAGGTCTCAATCCTAAGAGCTTAGAATGGTTCACTAAGTTCTTTGCATACGGAGCTCCACCCCACGGTGGATTTGCAATAGGTATAGAGAGATTATTAATGATGATGTTAGACCTCAGCAGCGTTAAGGAAGCCTCTCTGTTTCCGAGAGATCCGGATAGAATATTGCCGTAGATTTACGGACTTAATGACGACGATCATTATATAAGGTTATTAGAGGGTCGGGTACCTCAAGATATGATGAGGAAATTACTATGCATCTTCATCTTGTCCATGCTGCTGCTCATTCACTTAGAGGTTCAAGCTCAATCTAGTTCGATAAGATATGGAGGGACTGTAGCTATCTTAGGGAGCGGTTCTGATTATGTGAGTAAGTCGTACAGGATCAAGCTACTAGCCGACCTCGATTCAAACGGTACCTTCCCTCTCATCACACCGAACAGCACTTTTAATGAGGTCCTCTTCAACGGAACTCACGTAAAGCTAGCATTAAGAAGGAACTCGTCTATGGTAGCAGTTGGGGACCGCAATGTATCGTTCCTCCTACCTTTCCTAGTGACGCTACACGGTGGGTTTATTGAGGAGGTTAGTCTGCTGGATAAAAACATCGTTATCGATGGTCTGGAGATCATTGAGACTAAGAAAGGAGGATCAGCTGAAGTTCAATTGAATAATGAATCCCTTAAGGGTTTCTGGGTAGAGAGTGTAAGAGGGTGGGTTTTCCGCAGAAACTGGGATCGACAGAAAGAACTCTCCTATCTCCTGATTTTCGATAACGGGACCTACATAACCTTCCAAGGGATCTCTAAAGCACATTCAGATCAAATCACCTTGGAGAATATGATGCAGCTTTACGAGAGAGTCGATATAGCACTACAGGGCTCTTCTGTGATCCTTAAAGCGTATGGGCCACCTATTAAAACGATCAAATCCAGTTCGGTAAGACTTGAAGAGGGCCTCTTAGTCTACGAGAGAGGCGTAAGGTCACTGCTCGAGATTAAGGAATTAATCGGGACCGCTTACAAGGTGCTTGACCCAAGATCCTGCGATGAATGTGAGTTCAATGGAAGTAAATTTTATTATGATCCTGATTTTAAAATAGATATTCGAGCTGAAATACCGAGTGAAATTACAAGCGGTACCTCATTTCAAATATCACTAGATCCGCCTAGTGGGTCGAGAACAATCACCTTGATCTTCGAGAGTACCTTAATCGTTTTAGAAGGCATTAAGATGCCCATAAGCATTGAAATGAAGGCTCCTATAGTCGAAAAGGAACGTATTACTACCTTGCTCATCACAGTGAAAACTGAAGAGGGGATCTTCGGGCAAGAGAGGGAGATAAGGGTCTCGTCTGCATATGGAGTGTCTTTAATGAACTCCACGAGAGTCTATCTACTAGGAGGTAAGGGCTCTCTTAGCATCAAGGTGCACAATACTGGCAGTACTACCGCTAGGATAAGTGGCATGAGGATAGATCTAGTCGGTAGTAATAATTCTATCGTACTCTCCTTCCCAATCTACGATCAACTACCTCCGAGATCTTCTGTTACCGCATCCCTGCCTCTGAACATTCCAATTGGGGAATATTCAGGGAAAATTTATTTAAATATAACAGATTATTCAAATAAAACTTATACATTAATCCTACCTGATGAGATAAAAATTTATTCAATAGTTGAAAACCCTATTAACATTCTAGCTTTC
>JAVQRZ010000321.1:0-10370 GCA_033582115.1 Candidatus Korarchaeum sp.
CAAGCCATTTATATCACCTTTCCTCAAGAATCCGTACTTCAACAGGTATGTCATTCTTAACATGTAGGACTCATTAAAAACGATTCCCTCAAGCATAGAGGGTGTTCATGGAAGCCGAAAGGATGACCTTGGTCCCAAGCAGGTTCGCGCTGAAAGGCTTCAGGTTCGTCTTCATCGGGCCTTCTATCCTCTGCAAGGACTGTAAGTACAAGAACACGTGCGTAGAGGGTATGGAGGTAGGTAGGGTATACGAGATCATTGAGGTAAGCGTGAGGAAGAGATCTCAATGTCCATCCATGAAGAGGTCTCTCTAGTTTCTGTAAGGAGGGCTTCTCTTGAATTAGCTTCTCCAATTAGCTTAGTTGAAGGAGCGACGATCCTTTACAAACCTTTGGATTGCGACCGTTTGAGCTGTGAGAACTACGCTTTGTGCAAGCCCGAGGGCCTGAAGCTCGGAGATAGGCTCTCAGTAATTAGAGAAAGAGGTGTCATTAGGGAATGCGATAGGTTCCGAGAGCTCAGAATCTATGAGGTTGAGGTTAAGTAACCTCTCTTCTTGGTATTTCAAAGTCCTCGACGAACCTAACTACCTTGACGCTCCTCAGGTGTCTCATCACGAGGGAAAGGACGTTAATCTTCCTGGAGTAGGAGTCCCTCAGCATGTAAGCCTTAGGGAGGAGGATCACCTCGACTACGCCATCCTCGAGCCACCTAACTGAGATTTCTTCAAACTTCACGTCGAAGGTATCAGCTACTATAGCTCTTACCTTCTCAAGATCGTCCCTTATCCTCCTCAGGACCTCGCATTCCACTAAGAGCCTCTTCCCCGCTAGAGGATGGTTGAAGTCCACCGTCACTCTACCTCCTGTGACGGACTGTACCACTCCCCTCTGATCGTCCAAGTAGACCGCTTCGCCTACGTGAGGGTGTATCCCCTCCCTTTCAAGCCTCTTCACTGAGTATACCTTAACTTTGCTCCTATCGTAGCTTCCGTATGCTTCCTCAGGATCCAAGACAATCTCAAACTTCTCTCCTTCTTCGCTCGATAGTAGTCTCTCGAGGAGTTTCGGAAAGAGGTTGCTCTCGCCCGGTATCACTAGCACCGGGGTGTAGCTGACCCTATTCGAGTATATCCCCGCTTCCTTGGCTACCTCTTCCGAGGTCGTCTGGTAGATTGAACGAGTCTCAGCATCCTTCAAGGTCAAGTTAACGAGTAGGAATTCCTTCTCCAAGCTAACACCCTAACCCTTGACGACACCTATCGGCACGAGTCTAGCTACTAGCTTAGCTATGCCTGCTTTATGCGTAGCGTTCACCACCTCATCAACGTTCTTGTAAGCCCCAGGGGCCTCCTCAGCAGCTACCGCTAGAGAGGCTGGCTTCAATATTATCCCCCTCTCAGCGAGCATCTGAACTATCTGACTCCCTCTGTAGATCCTCTTCGCTTGCTCTCTGCTCATCACTCTCCCAGCGCCGTGAGCTGCGGTCCCGAAAGACTCCTCCATAGCTCTTGCTGTACCAGTCATAAGGTAAGAGGCCGTCCCTTGCGACCCAGGTATTATCACGGGCTGACCCATTTCCCTGTAGTCACTAGGAACCGCTGGGTGTCCTGGAGGGAAGGACCTAGTGGCTCCTTTCCTGTGGACGTAGACCTTGACCCTCCTCCCGTCCACCAAGTGCTCCTCCAACTTAGCTATGTTGTGAGCTACATCGTAAACAAGCTCCATGCCCATGTCCTCAGCCCTCCTCCCGAAGACCCTCTCGAAGGCCTCCCTGACCCAATGGGTCACCATCTGCCTGTTGGCCCAAGCGTAATTAGCAGCTCCCTTCATAGCTTTGAAGTACTTATCAGCAGTATCCGAGTTAGCGTAAGCGAATATCAGCTCCTTATCAGGGAGTTTGAAGTTCAAGGAGCTTATTCTTGAGAGCATCACGTTCAGGAAGTCGTCAGCTACCTGATGACCGAAACCCCTGCTGCCCGTGTGGACCATAGCTACCACTTGGCCCTCACGCTCTATACCCATCACCTTAGCCGCAACAGCGTCGTATACCTTATCCACCACTTGAACCTCTAAGAAGTGATTTCCGCTCCCCAGTGAGCCTAACTGAGGGGCTCCTCTCTCCTTAGCCTTCCTGCTTATGACGTTAGGGTCTGCTCCCTCCATCATGCCCCCTTCCTCGCAGTGGTCCAAGTCCCTCTCCCAGCCGTAGCCCTGCTCGACCGCCCACTTCGCTCCCATCATTATAACTTCATCTAACTGTCCCGGGCTCAACCTGACCTTACCGCTGCTCCCTAAACCAGACGGGACGTTCTCGAAGATAGCATCAACTAACTGCTTTAACTTCGGTCTGACGTCCTCTTCATTGAGATCGGTTCTTATCAACCTCACTCCACAGTTGTGAACTACTAAGCCATTAGCTATGAAGTTGTGAGCCCTATGATCAACGCCTAAATCGTAGAACTCACTGTAGGATGGTTCTACTACCTCTACTCTCTCGACCCTCTCGATCACCATCCCACCTCTGAGCCCATGAGCTTCTACGAACTCCTTGAAGGTAGGGAAGCCCTTCAGTGACTTAGAATTGAACCTCCTATTCACTATACTCTTTACGGAATCATACACATCCCTCAAGCTCCTGCTCCTCTTGTGCACTCTCTTAGCTGTTTCTGTAGCTGCTATCCTGATATCTTTCACCCTCTTCTTCCTCAAGAGGTAAGCATAAGCCCAGAGACCCATTTCCTTCTTCCTCGGGTCGTACTCGTACCCTATTTTCCCTAGGAAGTTCCTCACGTCGTCCTCCCCTTCTATCGTTAACTTGTAGGTAACGTTCCTCTCATTCCTCTCAACACTGTAGATGGAGCTTACAATCCCGAACTCCATTAGAAGCTCCTTTATATCCTTCAGGTAGCTGAGGAGGTCCTCCTCAAGCTCGAGCCTCTTGCACTGGGTCAGGTTTATCGGGAGAGGAGTATAACTCTTTAGGATTGGTATGCTGCCATCAGCCCCAAAGAGACCAGCTAAGAAATTCCTCTTGATCCAGAGAGGTGCCTCTCTTACCCATCTTGGGACGGAAAATCGCGTTCCCACCTTCTCTCCCCTAGGCATTCCTAACTTCTCCATGAGGAGAGCGAACGAACTGCTTGCTACCCTCAACTCCTTCCTCTTGACGTATGGACTCGCTTTCACTCCTATCCTCTCTAGATCCTTCCTGATCCCCTCTAACGTATGTTCTGAACCGTAGAAGGAGAGGTAAAGCCTTCCGAACATCTCGCTTAGGTGACCGTTCCCCATAGCGAAGCCGAAGAGCCTAGCTATTGTCCCTAACCTAGGATCCTCCCAACGTAAGGGGAGCAGGTTCCTATTCTTCAGGTAACTCCTCACCTGCAGATCATCGAACGCGTTCTCGTCTAGAAGTACTCCACTTCTCTCCTCGTGCTCTACACCCTCGAACGGGTAGATAACAACGATATCCCCTCTCTTGAGCTCGCTCATACTCTTGTAACCCTCTGGGGTGAGGACTGGATGGTCAGCGCTCCCCTCAAGTGAGCGGCCGGTCTCCGTGATAAGTCTGAAGGCAAGCTCATCAGTTCCCCTCACGGCTACGAAGAGCAGGTCCGAGTAGTCATTGTGCCCCTCTTCAGCATCATAAACTCTGAGGCCTTGAGGTCTCTTAGGGAGGTCCTTGAGCTTAATCCTAGAGCCATGTTCTGTAAGCACCTCGGAATCAGGGGAGAGGCAGTTTATATCGTATCCCACGCCTCCGGGGCTGACTATACCCTCATGAGCATCGAAGGCAGCGACCCCGCCTATCGGGAAGCCGTAGCCCTCGTGTATATCAGGCATGGCTATGGAGTACTTGTATATTCCGGGGAGCATAGCTACGTTAGCTAACTGCTCTAGAGCTCTCGCTTCAATCTGTTTGACCAGTTTCTCAGTAGCGAAGACGAGCCCGGGGACCCTCATCCCTTGCTTGTAGTTCTTCGGAAGCTCCCACCTGACCTCATCTAGCTTCCTCAGGACGGCTTCCATCTTTAGCACCTCAAGATTATGACGCTAACCTATTTTAACCTTGACATGTGAGTTAAGAGAGCGTAGATAGTGAATGAGAGCTAAATTAGGGCAACATATGATGGTTTCGAGGAAGTGGCTTCGAGTTATAGTAGATCTACTGGAAGTAAGCAGTTATGATGAGATAGTAGAGCTAGGAGCTGGTACAGGTAACTTAAGCGAGGAGATACTGCTCAGGGGACCGAGGAGGCTTATCTTAATCGAGAGGGACGCTAAGCTAGTTGAAGTCCTCAGGTCCAAGTTCAGGGAGAGGAGCGATGTCCACATCGTGATAGGGGATATAAGGGACTTTCTTCCTCTTAAGACCGATAAGATAGCATCTAATCCTCCTTACTACCTCTCCTCCCAACTCTTGCTTGGATTGTCTAGGAGCAAGTTCAAGAGAGCTGTTCTCACGTTTCAGAGGGAGTTCGCTGAGAGGCTCATCGCTAAGCCGGGAAGTGAGGATTACGGGAGTCTCTCAGTTATAGCTTCTCTCCTGCTCAAAGTCAAGCTCGTAGCTATTGTTGGGAAGCGTGCCTTCAGCCCACCACCGGCTGTTGAGTCAGCCATAGTGGTGATAGAGCCTAGGGAGGATGAGTTGAGGGAGTACATACTGAGGTACTGCAAGTTGATATTCTCAAAGAGGAAAAGGGAGCTTAAGAACGTACTCAGACCTTTAATAGGTGAGAGAGCTTCCTCAGCCCCCTACTCTGAGGTAAGACCGTACCACCTCGCTCCTGAACAGGTAAGGGAAGTGATAGAATGGCTGAGGGGAGAGCTTGGGAGGTAGCGGGCCTGAGGTTGCTGAGGGCTGAAGGGGTCTACTGGCCCGCTGAGGACAGCTTGCTAGTGCTCGAAGCCTTGAGACCTCTAGACCTGAGGGGTAAGGCTTGCTTGGATCTAGGAACCGGGACAGGGATCTTAGCGATAGAGATGGCTAGGAAAGGGTGCTGGACTGTAGCTTCAGATCTATCGCTAGATTCATGCTTGCTAGCGAGGTTGAACTCCTCCCTTAACAGCGTTAGCGTTGAAGTAGTTCAAGGGAGCTTAGTTAGGCACTTCAGGAGCTCAGCGTTCGACTTAGTAGTATTCAACCCTCCATACCTACCACTCGAAGGGGAGTCGGAGCAGTGGACTGGCGGTGAGCTCGGGAGGAAGTTAATAGATTCTGTTCTAATAGATCTACCTAGGATCCTGAAGGTAGGAGGGGTCGCTCTGATACTTCACGCTGACTTCAACAATCCTGAGCTCACTGCCAAGAAGGTTGAAGCTTTAGGCATGAGGGTTAGCATCACTAAGAGAAGAAAACTCGCTTTCCACGAACTTATGGTAGTTGAAATGAGGAAGTATCAGAAATGAGATTCCCTAGCTTGCTTCACGACCCTATAGTGCTTCTTGCATAGAGGTATCTTCTTCCCAGGCTCTCCTTTCAGCTTCAGCTTGAGCGCCTGTATGGCAGGCAAGTAGGACCTGTCTAATTCCTTAGTCGCCTCCTCACCGCAACCATCTATGGAGCACTCAGTCATAAGATCACCCCCTCCCTGACGAAAAAGGAATTATTAATCTTTCCGTCGAGAGGATTAAATAATAACGAAGTTTTTCGAATGAAGCTCTCAGAATTCTTCAAACCCCTGTGGGATCCTTCATAGAGGGAATCTATCTAGTCTCTGGTTAATTCAAGTCCCCTACATCCCCAACGATTAGCTGCCCAATCTTCGCACAGGGTAACTGTGTAATCCGAAGGATCTTAGACGGAACTATAGAGATCGTTCAAGTCAGACTGAATATGGAAATACGATGGAGATGCTAAACCCAGCCCTATTAAATTTTAACTAAAACCAGCTTTTTAACTTTTTATTAAAAGTTATTCTAGTAGCGGGGGGAGGATTCGAACCTCCGGCCTCCGGGTTATGAGCCCGGCGGGCTACCAGGCTGCCCCACCCCGCTGCCTCTCCCCGCTGAATGTTATGTGAACTCTTCCTATTTAAAGGTTTCTAAGAGTAATGAGAGCTAGGTGATCTTATCTTGAGAGCCTGATAGCGTTCTCTTACTTGGAGATCCTTCAACCAAGGTATATGCTTGTAGCAAGGAGGTCCGTTTATATTACGGAATATATCGAGCTTAAGAAGTGTTATAGTCCCTTGGGCTATTGCTTTATGTCATCCCATGAGGTGAGGATCTACAAGTAATGAGGAGAAATTTTTAGTAAAAATGGATTAGGTCTCGGTGAGATTATAGGAAAACTCATATTAGAGTACACTAGAAAGACAGGTTAAATGTGAATAGTAGGAATGAGCAGGGGACAGGTCATCACGCCTAAGGAAGTGAAGGGCTTGGAGGAGGCTGAACGCCGCCCGAGGGTTTCGAGGTGGCAGTTAGAGGTAAGATGAATACATGGACTGGTCAAGGTAGATGTGATGCTTGCGGTCCCACTATCGGGACGTAGGGTTGGTGAGTAAAGTATGGAGAAGTCGCTCGGTAACGCTTACGACATCCATATGATACAAAGGGCGAGCTTCCTAGAAATAAGAGAGACCTAATCGCTCATAGACCTCCAAAAGTCCCGTTTGTCAGCATGTTGATTGAACTGAGTGAAACACCACAACTAACTTCAGGTTCTGAGCCCGAGATTGCGTAAGAGTGATGCAAGAAGATCATACTCGTTAGCTACTTGATGATAAATACTCGCGAGACCCATTCTACTACAACTACTGCAGGTGCCTTGATGTTTGCGAGGACCTTCGTTCCCTTGTATCAAATGAAAGTCGAGTTCAGTTGAGGGGTTGCGGCAACCTCGAGATCGAGTTGGCTGCCTAGCGTAAATCCGAGGGAGGTAGAGGGAGTTAGTCCTTTAGCATAGAGAACTGGCTTTCAATCGTAATCAATCTATATTTTGAGCTCTTTATCTAGCTTCTCGCTTATCTTGATCCGCATACCTTTAACCACAACTTCGAATGTCCACTCCGGCTCCCAGCCTCTTGGTGTCACCAATAATCTTCTGTATTATCGGTGTCTTGCTAAGGATTCAGTCCTTGACCTAGTTTGAGCAAGAAGATCACGTAGAGGTTAAACCGGGGAGTGGGGGCCATAGTCCGCCTTCTGTACTAATGGGGATTGGGCTTAGCGCCTACCTCCCGCTCGCCCCAGCTCCTCATCACGGGAACTGGCTTGCACGCCACCGGGGCCCCGTTTCACCGGTCCCTCAAGGATTCTCAACCTCACCGGTATCATCGTCATACCCTTGAGGACGTGTCGTTTCTGTGGACCTTCCCACCCCTCTCGAGGTGCTTCCTTGCGGAAGGGCGGCGCTGGGGGTGTGGGCGGACCTTCCCCAGCCGTGAGGCCGTAACCCCCGGCCCCCTCTCCCTGAGCGTTATGCAGGTACTACTGATAACCTTTTTGGTCAGCGGAATATCCTTGAACAGATCCTACAGGCAGCTGGATCCAAGCTGGAGTAGACTGATCTGTGAAGGTCGCAAAGCAGCTTCTTCTCCATAAGCTTCGAGGCAATAACGTGGACCTCTTCATCCACGCTTATCTTCTTTCCTTTAACTATAGCTTCAACTAGTTCATCTACCATCTTAGTTGCCTCTCCGGTCTCCTCCACCCTGAAGCTTCCTCTCTTCAGCCTCAAGTACCTCGAGACAGCTGCTGTCGAGACCCTGAGTAAGCGAGCTATCTCTACCTCTAGCATCCCCCTCTCCCTCAGCTTAACTGAGAGGAGCCTGTAAAGCGAGGGTATCAAGTACTTATCAGCTATGTAGAACGGGCTCCTCATTCAGAGCACCATTATCCTCTTCCTCACTTCTTCAGGGTTGTCTAGTACTTCGGTTAAGTCTTCGACTACCTCTAGCGTGCCTAAGTACCTCCCCTCGCTGTTCCTAACACCTACTACGATCACTCTTATTAACCTCTCACCTAGCTTCGTCCAGAACTCCCTGTATGGGAGCTCTCCACTCTTTATCTTGTTGACGTTCAGCATCACGTAGCTCTCGAGCCTAGGCGGGTGGCAGAATTGAAGCTTCCTTCCTAATATCGTCTTAGCACGCAAGAATCCCTTTCTGAGTATCGACTCCGAGTAGAACTTCACCCTATCATTAGCGTCAGCGAACGTGAGTTCAAGCGGCAGGGACCTCATTACCCCCTCCACTTCCTCTTTACTCAGAAAACCTGTGCTGAACTCAATACCGTCCTCTCTCCTTACTTCGTAAGCATCAGGACTTATCGAACCTAAAGTAGCCCTGAACTCAGCTGGCAATTTCTGAGTTTGCTCCTCCTTGATCATTCCTTCTACCTGATAAGGATATATGGGCCCCTCCTTAGGAGTCCAATCCACCTCAACCTCAACTATATACCCCATCTCCTTCGCTACTTCATGCACGGCGGCCCACTCTCCCTCAGAGAGGAGAACCCAGGACGCTGGGTAGAGTATCTTGTTCTCCCTGAACACGAGATCAATCACCTCCTGGGACACCTCCATCGATTTCGAGCGGACCTCAGTTAACTTCCCCTCTCCCCCTTCCCTAGCTTCAGCTACTAGGCCCTCAAGCTCCCTTATCTTTACTATTACCTGGTCCTCTCTACCCCAGAGGACCCTAGGCACTGCTGTTATCCCTCTCTTCTCTAAGTAGGGGAATATCAGCATCTGATTCTTCCTGTAGTGCGATCTCACTTTCTTCAGTTCCTTAATTAAGCTCTCTATAGAGCTCAGAGCTTTCGCTGCCTCCTCTCCCTTAGCTCCAGCTAGTGATTGAGCGTGAACCCCTATGGCTTCAGCTAGCTTCATGAGCAGCTCGTTCTCCCTCATCAGCAGGTCAATAGGATGACCATTAGGAACTCCCTTGAGTTCCCTAGCTGCGAGGCTCTCCCTAAAGAGAGCTACGTGGAGGTCGCAGAGACTTAGTATTTCTTTAACGCTCAATCCCTCCTTAACTAACTCCTGCTCGATAAGTGGTATCTCTAACGGTGAGATCCTTGAGAGAAGATCTCCATACTTGCTTTTCAGCTCATCTACACTAATACCGGTGTGTAGTAACTTGATCAAGTTCTTCAAGATCTCCTTCCTCTCCTCCAGAGTACTCATGTCATCACCGAGAGTATTATGGTAAGGTGAACTTTAAATTTACCGTATGGTAATATGGGGGGTATGTGTGTTCGTTAAGGAAGATTCAATAGAACCTCGAGGATCCATTGAAAGCTCTCTAAAAGCCTCGTTACAACTTCATAGACTTGATTAGCCATCCAAAGAGCTTCCTTAGTGTCCTCCTTATCGTATAATATCAGGGTGTCCTCAGTTAGGTCCAATTAGAGGGGAGTGATACGCTAGTTTCCTCTGAGGCCTTCAGTATAGGCGAGAAGTCCGTATAGTGCCCTCTCAATTGATTCCTGTAGTTCTTTCTTAGCCTCCATGAATACGTTCTGCCTCCTCATCCTGCTCCTCGGGAGTTCCTCAGCTAACATTATCAGATCGATATCCCTATCTCCCCTAGCTACGGAACCTTAGCAATTTCCGATTTTCCTCTCCAGAGCACCCAGTAGTGCTTTCATAATATTTTCGTAAGGTTCGACTGCTCCGAGGGGTTCTCTCCAACTTCCCCCGTATCTCCTTCAAGAACAATACGCTTAGCAACAATATTATTTTAGTTAACTCGCGAGGGTACGGGAGGTCGATCCGCATGGATAAGAGTGAGGTTAAGGAAGCCCTAGTTCAGGTAGCCAGGCTCATGGTCATTTCAGCGATAACGGCCCCTAAAGCTAGAGGCGTAGATAACGTAGTCTGCAAGGTAGTGGAGGATGAGGGAACGATAAGCATGATAGCAGATGAGATGGAAAGGCTTTCCTCAGAGTTGAGCGAGGTTTTCCTAAGAGATTCTAAGAGCTTGAGGAACACTAAGGTGCTTGTCCTGATGGGATGCAAGATTGCGGAAGCCGGTATGAAGGAGAGGATAGAGAGTATGGGGATAACAGAGGATGTAGCTCTGAGTATAATAAACTTAGGAATTGCATTAGGCTCTGCGGTGAAGACAGCTTCAATGTTAAACGTTGATAATAGGATAATGTTCACTGTGGGCAAAGCGGCTAAAAGATTAGGGCTCCTAGATGCAGATATTGTGCTCGGAATACCGATGAGCGTTACGCCGAAGAACATATACTTCGATAGGAGAAATTAAGACTAGGATAAGTTTGACAGGTCATTGAGACACAAGCCTCAGAGATGACCGGAAAGTTCAGATTTCCAGTCATTAATATCTAGAAATCTTATATGACCGATACGCTCGAACCTCTTCCCCAGGGATCTCGTAGCTTCTCCGGTAAAGA